>JANQJT010000017.1 GCA_028281485.1 Phycisphaeraceae bacterium | reverse complement strand
TCGACCATCATCTTCGCGAGCTGTTCGACGGTGACGGTCGGCTCCCAGCCGAGTTTCTCTTTGGCCTTGCTCGCGTCGCCCAATAGCGTGTCCACCTCGGTGGGGCGCAGGTAGCGCGGGTCGTGCTCAACGTAGTCGTTGTAGTCCAGGCCGACCTGGCTGAAGGCGAGCTCGAGGAAGTGGCGGACGGTGTGGGTGCGGCCGGTCGCCAGGACGTAGTCGTCGGGTGTGTCCTGCTGGAGCATGCGCCACATGCCCTCGACGTAGTCGCCGGCGAAGCCCCAGTCGCGCTGGGCGTCGAGGTTGCCGAGGTAGAGCTTGTCCTGCAGGCGGTGGTAGATGCGACCGACGGCGCGGGTGATCTTACGCGTGACGAACGTCTCGCCGCGTCGGGGGGACTCGTGGTTGAAGAGGATGCCGTTGGAGGCGTGCAGGTCGTAGGCTTCGCGGTAGTTGACGGTGATCCAGTGGGCGTAGACTTTTGCGGCGCCGTAGGGGCTGCGCGGGTAGAAGGGGGTGGTTTCGTTTTGGGGCGACTGCTGGGTCTTGCCGAACATCTCGCTGGTGCCGGCCTGGTAGTAGCGCACGGTGCGGCGGGTGTAGTCCTGGAACTCGCGGATGGCCTCGAGCAGCTTGAGCGTGCCCACCGCGTCGACGTCGGCGGTGTAGACGGGCATGTCGAAGCTGATGCGGACGTGGGACTGTGCGCCGAGGTTGTACACCTCACAGGGTTGTGTTTCGTCGAGCACGCGGCGGAGGATGTTGGCGTCGGTCAGGTCGCCGTGGTGCAGCTTGAGGCGGGCGGAGCTGATGTGGGGATCGAGGTAGAGGTGATCGATGCGATCGGTGTTGAAGGTCGAGGCGCGGCGGATGATGCCGTGCACTTCGTAGCCCTTTTCCAGCAGCAACTCGGCCAGGTACGAGCCGTCCTGCCCGGTGATGCCGGTGATGAGTGCGGTTTTGGCGCTGGCCATGTCACCTCGCGTGGGTCTGTGTAATGGGTTCTATCCTACCGGTTCGTCGGGGTCTTGCAGGAAGTGGTGGGCGACCTGCCAGACGGGGCCTGCGCCCATGACGGTGAGCAGGTCGCCGGGTCGCGTGTTCTGCCGGAGGTAGTCGACGATGGCGTCGAAGTCGTCGATGTGCAGGGCGGGCACGCCGCGCGCGCTGAGCCGCTCGACCAGGTCCGCGGCGGAGACGGCGCGTTTGTCTTCCTCGCTGTCGCGGACGAAGTAGATGTGCGGCACGATGACCAGGTCGGCGGCGGAGAAACTGGTGGCGAACTGATCGAGGAGGAAGCGGGTGCGCGAGTGCTGGTGGGGTTGGAAGACGCAGATGAGTCGGCCGTCGTGGGCTTCGGGTCGGTGGTGTCGGCGCAGGGCGCGGAGGGTGGTGTCGATCTCGGTGGGGTGGTGGCCGTAGTCGTCGATGACGGTGACGCCGTCGCGTTGGCCGAGGTGGTGCATGCGTCGGTCGAGGCCGGCGAAGCTGTCGAGGCCTCTTTCGATCGCGGACCAATCGGCGCCGAGGCGGTGGGCGGTCACCGCGGCGACGGCGGCGTTGTAGGCCATGTGCTCACCGGGCAGCCGCGGGTGGAAGGTGCAGACGACCTCCTTGCGTTGGGCGATGGTGTAGGTGGCGGGGTCGAGGTGTCGGATGGACCAGTCGGCGTCGGGCGCGTAGCCGATCGTTTCAACGGGGCAGGCGACGCCCGCGGCCACGGCGGTGCGGTAGGCCGACTCGTGCCCGATCAGCAGCGAGCCGTCGGGACGGGTCAGTCGGGCGAAGTGGTTGAACGCGTCGATGATGTTGTCGAGCGAGCCGTAGATGTCCAGGTGGTCTTCTTCGACGTTGAGGACGACGGCGTGGGTGGGGTGGAAGTTGTGGAACGAGCGGTCGTACTCGCAGGCCTCGGCGATGAGCAGGTCTTCGCGGCCGATCCGGCTGCCGCCGCCGATCTGGTCGCAGGTCGCGCCGACGATGAAGGTCGGATCGAGCTGGGTGGTGATCAGCAGGTGGGCGAGCATGGCGGTGGTGGTGCTCTTGCCGTGCGTGCCGGCGACGGCGACGCCGGTGCGCCCGAGCATCAGCCCGCCGAGCAGCTGCGCGTATTTGTAGATGGTCAGCCGGCGTCGTCGGGCCTCGACCAGCTCCGGGTGGTCTTCCTTGATTGCCGCGGAGATGACCACGGTGTTGCAGTCACCGGGCAGGGCGAGGGCGGATTGTTCGAGCGTGACGTGAACGCCGTCGGCGATGAGCGCGTCGGTGACGGGCGAGCGTGTCATGTCGCTGCCGGAGACGACGGCGCCGTAGGCGCGGCTGATGCGCGCCAGGCCCGACATGCCGCAGCCGCCGATCCCCACGAAGTGCACGCGGTGGTCTCGGAGGATGATCGGTTCGGGTCGGCTCATGGTCGGGAGGATATCACACCCGCATCGGGTTGTGGGTCAGTCGGTCGCGCCGGTGTAGGCGGCGGCCATGTCTTTGACGGTGATGCCGTAGTGCGACGCGTGCCACAGCGCCCGGCCGTCTTTCACCAGCAGGACCTGCGGGCTCTGGTGTTTGACGCCGGTGGCGTCGGCGACGTGGTTGGACACGTCCCGCGCGTGCTGCACGACGATCAGGCCGGCCGGATGGTCGGGGTGGTCGGCGAGGTACCGCTCAAACTGGCTGTGGCCGGCGGTGGAGATGGGGCAGGTGATCGAGTGCTTGCAGACCCAGGCGGGCGTGTCGCTATGCAGCAGCCGATCGGCGTCTTCGGTGGTCTTCAGGTCTTCAATCATGCGGGCATGATAGGCATTGGGCGTGGCGATGGCAGACGCGGGGATCGTATTTTGACTGTTGTTTTACGCTGGACAGTTCCTATACTGGTCTGCCCATTGGGTGTCGAACCCCACAATTTGCAAGGAAAAAGACCATGGCTCACCTGATCGAACCGCACGGCGGCGTGCTGGTCAACCGCTTCACCGACGACGCCGAGGCCCTCAAGGCCGCCGCGGCCGACCTGACGAAGATCCCCGTCAGCGCCGGCGACCTGTCCACCGTCTACCGCATCGCCGACGGCACGCTAAGCCCGCTGACCGGTTTCATGACCGAGGACGCGTACAACCGCGTGCTCGACGAACAGGTGGTCGAGGCCAACGGCAAGAAGCTGGCGTGGACGATCCCGCTGAGCCTGCCGGTCACCGCCGACCAGGCCGGTTCGCTGAGCGCGGGCCAGACGGTCGCGCTGACCGATGCGGCGGGCAACGTCGTGGCGACGCTCGACGTGGCCAGCGTGTTCGAGTGGGACAAGCAGCGCTACGTCGAGAAGGTCTACCTCACCGAGCGGACCGATCACCCCGGCGCCGACATCGTCCTGAAGAACCCCGACAACGCCGACAAGACCCACCTGGTGGGCGGCGAGCTGAGCGTGATCAAGCAGGACGAGCACCCGGAGTTCGGCGATCACATCAAGAGCCCGGCCGAGATCCGCGCGTTGATCGAACAAAGGGGTTGGGACGCCGTGGTCGCGTTCCAGACACGCAACCCGCTGCACCGGGCGCACGAGTACGCGCTGGTATACGGCCTGGAGACCTTGCTACGCGACGGCAGGAACGCCGGCGCCGTGCTCAACCCGCTGCTGGGTGAGACCAAGGGCGACGACGTCTCCGCCGCGATCCGCATGGAGACCTACGAGAAGCTGATCGACGACGGCGAGATGGGCGACGGCGACAGCGACGCCGAGCTGTGGTCGAAGGTCGGTGACACCGTTCCCAGCCGCGTGCTGCTGCTGGGCCTGGACATCAAGATGTTCTACGGCGGCCCGAGCGAAGCGGTGATGCACGCGATCTACCGTCAGAACATGGGCTTCACCCACATCATCATCGGGCGCAAGCACGCCGACGCCCCGTACCACGACGGCGAGGCGATCTGGGGCGACTTCGATGCGCACCACATCTTCGACAACCTCAACGGCGAGCTGGCCGTGCAGCCGGTGAAGGTCGGCTTCGCGGCGTACTACGAGTCGATCGGTCGCGTCGATCTGATGGACAACCACTCGGACGAGAAGCCGGTGTTCATCAGCGGCAAGCAGGTGCGTGCGACGCTGCAGCAGGGCGAGCAGGTCGACCCGCGCATCATGCGTCCGAGCACCAGCGCGATCCTCGCGGCGGCGATGAAGCAGAACTGATTTAGAAACACGAGTCGTTCCGGATGGGAACGGATGATCGACCCCGGGCCGAGCGGCTCGGGGTTTTTTCGTGGGATCAGACGGGCCCGGCGAGGATGAACAGCAGCGCGATCAGGGCGAAGCAGATGTGGCTGGTGCGGTCGCGCGTCGCGAAAGACAGCGGGTCGTCCTGCAGCGTGCCGCGTCCGGCGAGTATCCACATGCGCGTGATCCAGTACAGCAACACCGGGCAGACCAGCCACAGCGCGAACGGGTTGTCGTACATGCGTTCGACCTTGTCGGAGTAGATGTACAGGGCGAACACGAGGATGGCGAGATAGCCGCTAGCCGGTCCGGCGGCGCGGAGGATGTCCAGGTCTTCGACGACGTAGCTGCGTCGCGCCGGCCCGTCGGCGTCGCGGTGCGGATCGAGGCTCAGCGCAAACAGCTCGCCGAACCGCTTCATCAGCGCCAGCGACAGGAACAGGAACATGCTGAACGCCAGCAACCACTCGCTGACGGGCTCGTCGATCGCGGCCCCACCGGTGAGCAGGCGCAACGTGTACAGTCCCGCCAGCACGATCACGTCCAGCAGCATCATGCGCTTGAGCAGCGTGGAGTAGGTCACGGTGAGCACGCCGTACACCACCAGCCACCCGGCGAACTTGTAGGTTGTTAACGACAGCACCGCGGTCAGCAGCGCAATCAATAGCGCGCCGCCGCCGAACGCGGCGATCCCGAAGATGGCGTACTTCACCGGCAGCGCCCCGCTGGCCAGCGGACGGCTTTTCTTGCGCGGGTGCTTGCGGTCTGCCTGGATGTCGAGCATGTCGTTGTAGAGATAGCCGGCCGAGGCGAGCAGCGAGAACAACACGAACGCCAGGACCGACGCCAGCGCCGGCTTCCAGCTCATCGTGTGCGCCAGCAGCCAGGGGATGAGGATCAGGGTGTTCTTGATCCACTGGTGCGGGCGCATCGCCTTGAGCAGCGCGGGGAAGACGGAGTGTCGCGGGCAGAGGACGGTGGGGCTGGCGTGGATGTCGCGCACGCGATCGAGCAGGCCGATGGAGGGCGCGACGACGATCGCGCCGGTCGCGGCCCGCCAGACGGGCAGGTCCTTGGGGCTGTCGCCGGCGTAGTCGAAGGGCTGGTTGTCGCAGTCGGCGCGGATGGCTTCGAGCTTGTTGACGCCGGTGAGGTTGGTTTGGGTGTCCGATGCGAGCACGCCGTCGAACAGGCCGAGGTGGTCGGCGATCGACTGGGCGGTGCGCGCGTTGGTGCCGGTGGCGAGGATGGCGCGGCCGCCGGCTTCGCGGTGGGCGCGCACGTGGTCGGCGACCTCCTGCCGGTAGGGCAGCGCCGCGGGATCGAGCTGGATCCGCTCGGCCATGGCGTCCTTGAACGCCGCCTTGCCGCGCGTCAGCGCGCCGATCATCGAGAGCATGCTCAGCGGGCGCGACGAGGCGAGCGCGGCGGTGGATTCCCACAGCGTGTCGCACGCGACAAGCGTGTCGTCGAGGTCGACGTAGAGCGGGCGGGTGTTGGGGCTGACGTCCATGCGCGCGGCGTTCCTGCTGGGGTCTGGTGAACCTAGATGATATCGGTTCTATGCGCGGCGTGACTTTGGTGTGCGGCGATCGGAAAGAATTAAATCGCGTTCGAGGTGCGTCTGCGACGCGTCAGCCCCACCGCGCCCAGCCCCAGCAGACCGACGGTGGTCGGTTCGGGGATTTGCTGAGCGGCGATGGCGGCGTCGATCTGGTCGCGATAGACAGTCAGGTCGATGCCCCAGTTGACGTCGCCGTATGCGCTCAGGCCGAACTGTGACACGTAGGCGCCCAGGCCGATGAGCAGCCAGCCGTCGGGCGTGTCGACGAACCAGCCGGAGCCGGAATCCATCTCGGCCAGGGCGGCCTCGCCGGGCACGCCGCTGAATCGGTCGAAGTCGATCAGGAGCGTGGAGGTGCTGAACGAGCCGAACGAAGAGACGTTGGCGGAGTCGATGTGGTTGGCGCCGTAGCGCAGCGTGTCGTTTGTTGTGACGCTGTCCCACGTCACGCCGGTGGGTGTGGCTTCGCCGTTGCCCATGCCGTAGCCGGCCAGCGTGACGGTCTGACCGACGGTGTTGTCGCTGGTGTAGAGCGTCGCGTAGTCGTCGAAGCGCGCGATGTTGCCGTCGAGGTCGCGGAGGGTGGCCAGCCGCAGGTCGGCCGATCCGAACTCGGCCAGCTCGCTGACGATGTAATCCACGCCGTCGACGGTCACGCGCGTGCCGATGCCGCCGCCCTGGTGACGCGTGGTCAGGACCTGGGCGCTGCCGACCACGACGGCCGAGGCGTTGTTGCCCCACTGCGCGATCAATGACGCATCGGGTGTCTCTGTCGGTGGAGTCTGATCGGGATGGATGACCACGGTCTGGGCGTGCGGCGCAAACACCGCTACCGCCAGTGCACACAGAAGCCCGCAACCGAAAACGCGAGTGGAGCGATAACTCATTGTCCTCTCCTGGAGACCAGACGCTTAAAGATGACATTCGACGGCGCGGCCGGCCAGCGCGATCGATTGATCGGCGATCGAACGGTTCGGCGGGTATCGGTTGTAACGGTTGTGCGGGCGCGGCTTAGAGGTAGTGCCACAGCGAATCGGTAGAGACCACGTATCCCCAGAGCAGGGCGTTGGTGATCGCGTGCGCCCAGATCGCCGGGCCCAGGCCGAGCTCCTTGCCGGGGCGGTTGGTGAACTTCACGACGAGGCAGTAGGCGATGCCACAGAGAAACGCGGCGGGCCAGTCGCGCGGGCTGTGCGCGATCATGAAGATCAGCGAGGAGGCGATCATGCCGAACACGCTGGCGTCACCGAGCGGGGTGCGCTCGAACTCCTTGCGGAAGACCTCATCGTGTTTCATGGCGCGCTGCGTGATCTGTTTGCCGGCCAGCAGGCTTTCCATCAGCGGCAGGTCGTAGAGGAACTGAATCACGCCGATGCCCGTGTTGCGAAGCCGGTGGAACGAACGCAGCAGCAGCGAGCGGTTAAACAGTTCCTCGAACATCGGCACGATCAGCGTCATGCCCAGCAGGTGCAGGCCGAGGTTGATCTGGACCCACAGCTTGGCGGTCGGGTCCTTGGCCTCGGTGATTGGGTTCGGTGTTGGTTCGCCGTTGCCGCCGAAGATGCTGAGCACCAGCTCGCCGACGGCGAACCACATCGCCAGCACCCCCACGCCAGCCGGGATCGCGATCCAGTGGAACTTCCAGTTCAACTCCGGCAGCAGCTTGCGGTAGCGAAACAGCAGGTAGACGGTGGCGACGCACTGCAGGGCGTAGAGCGCGGCGTGTACGGGGGCGTAGCTGTCGAGTTGGAGGATGATGTTGATGATGAACATCGCGATCAGCCAGAAGAACTCCGGCACGATGCGCGGGTGCCAGGGGTGCTCGGCCATCCATCGGTCAACACCGCCGGGCGTAGCCGATGGCTGCTCGGGGGCCGTGTCTCTTGTGACGGAGTGGTCCTGGCTGATGGGATCGTCGGACACCGACCGCCCCCTTGTTGCGTGGTTACGAATGCGCGGTCTGTTCGGCGCTGGTCACGGGCGAGCGTCCGACCGAGTGGTAGTTGAAGCCGTGCTCGGCCATCGCCTTGAGACTGTACAGGTTGCGGCCGTCGAAGATCACCGGCTGAGCCATGCGCTGGTGCATCTCCTCAAAATCGGGATGGAGGAACTCCTCCCAGTTGGTGCAGATGATCAGCGCGTCGGCGCCGTCGAGTGCTTCCATGGGATCGGCGATCATCTCGACGCGGTCGCCCATCTGCTTGGCGCAGTTCTCGGCGGCGACGCGGTCGTAGGCGACGACCTTCGCGCCGCGCCGGGCCATGGCGATCATCAGGTCGATGGCCGGGGCCTCGCGGATGTCGTCGGTGCCGGGCTTGAACGCCACGCCCCAGAACGCCAATCGCTTGCCGGTCAGGTCCTCACCGAACACCTCGTACACCTTCTCGGCGAAGAGCGTGCGCTGGCGCTTGTTGACGGCGTGGACCGCGGTCAGCAGCTCGGCGGGGTGGTCGGAGAGCTGGCCCATGTTGATGCAGGCCTGCACGTCCTTGGGGAAGCAGGACCCGCCGTAGCCCAGGCCGGGGTAGAGGAACTGGTTGCCGATGCGTTTGTCGGAGCACATGCCGCGGCGGACCTCGTCGACGTCCGCGCCGTAGTGTTCGCAGAGATTGGCGACCTCGTTGATGAAGCTGATCTTGGTCGCCAGCATGCAGTTGGCCGCGTATTTGACCATCTCGGCGGAGGGGATGTCCATGATGAAGATGGGGTTGCCCTGTCGGACGTAGGCCTCGTACAGGTCGCGGAGGCGATCGCCGGTGCCCTTGTCGTCACAACCGATCACGACGCGGTCGGGGTGGGTGAAGTCGTGGATGGCGCTGCCTTCCTTGAGGAACTCGGGGTTGGAGCCCATGTGGAAGGGTTTGGAGGTGTGTTGGGCGATGAGGTCGCGCACGCGCACGTTCGTGCCGACGGGGACGGTGGACTTGACGATGACGATCTTGCCGCGGCTTTCGTCGGGTCCGCCGCCGGTCGGGCCGGGGCCCGCCTCGATGGCGCGGCCGATGTCTTCGGCGACCTGCAAAACGTATTGCAGGTCGGCCTGGCCGGTCTTCTCGTCGGGGGGTGTGCCGACGCAGATGAAGATCGCCTCGGCGGACTCGTAGGAAGACTGCTTGTCGGTGGAGAACGACAGGCGGCCGGCCTTGATGTTGCGGGCGATCATCTGGTCGAGGCCCGGCTCGTAGATCGGGCTGATGCCGTCGCGCAGCTTGGCGATCTTCTCTTCGTCCACATCCAGACAGACCACGTCGTTGCCGGTATTGGCAAAACACGTGCCGGTCACGAGGCCCACGTATCCCGTGCCCACCATGGTAATTCGCATAACAAAAGACTCCAGCTCATCTTGTGGCTGTCATTGTAGGCCAACCCGGCTCCGGGCCCAATCTGCGGCGCTTGGGTCCCGATATCGGCCATGAGTCTTATCGTACCGTGTCACCGGGCACTTGATCACCCCCTGATCGAGCGATCGATCGTGCTGGTGGACTACTCGGCGGGCTTTTCGGATTTCGCCCCCTTACAGCAGGTCAGCGCCTCGAGCTTGAGGAAGCAGCCGAGCACCATCATGCCGATGCCGGCCTGAAAATAGGTGATCGATTCGTGCTCCCAGAACTCGCGGTGCCCCATCGCGCGAGCGACCAGCGCGACAATCGCCAACAACAGCCCGGCGTATCCGACCAAAGATCCGATCCGAGGAAGCGGTCCGTTCATTTTGAAGGCCTCCAAGCAGTGAAATGCGTCGACACGACGCAAGAAATGTTGAGCATCTATTGTAAGCGAAAGGGTTTAGATAGCGGACAGATTCTTGCCGAAAACGGCAAAAATACCGCACGCCCCGGTTGGGATTTGCCGCTTCAATCCTGGGTTGGCTTCAGCTCGAACGCACACTGACCGGTGATGCGCTGCCGATCCGGCGGGACATAGAACAGCTGGGCCTGTGTCATGCTCAGGTTCCGACCGTCGTTCGGCTTGGTCATCGCGCCGCGCAACACGAGCGGGGCGTTGGGAGTACCGTCGGAGGTTTGGTTCATGATGTTCGGATTCTTGACCTGCACATCGAACTTGTCGAACAGCACGTTCCAGCTGCCGGTCATGACGATCTGGCGCTGCACGAACGGATCGGTCCACGTCACGCTCACCGAGCCGTCGGCTGAAAAATGCCAAACAGCGGCTTCGAGGGCCCGGCGGAGCTTGGCCACGTCCGCGCCGACCTGTCCTTCCAGCGGCACGGTCGCGTGGGGGTCTTTGTCGGGGAAGCGCGCGGGGTTCGCAAGAGTAATCTGCATCGAGCCTGTGACGCAGTAAGCGCCGGACAACACGGACGGATCGTCGGAGTGAGGCTCGTTGGTCGGTCGTGATGACTCGGTGTCGTCTGCTCTGCCGCTCGAACCTGTCCGCGGATTGTTTGGCGCGTTGTTGGCCTCGTCATCGCCGCAACCGGTGAGGCTGCACGTCAGCGCGATGGCGCTGAGCGTCAGTGTCAGTCGATACATTGATCCGCTCCATGACCACGATCGTGTGAATAAGCGCATGCCTGCTTTCGCCTTTCCATCACCAGTAGTTTCGACTCGTGAGCTTGCGTGTGTGAGCCCGCAGCGGGCTCGCTTGCGTGCTGTCCTGCGAGTCACGTGAAACAATCATTAAAAAACATGTGACACCGGTCAGCATTTTAGACGGCCGTGCTTGGGAGAGGCCAGAGATATGTTTTCGACCACGGTTTGACCGCGATCGATCAATGATTCAATGCGCTATGTGACGGAGCGATTCACCGGGAAGGGCTCGCGACCGGATCAGTGCAGGGTGTGATTGGTGGGCTTGCGGTAGTGGTCCAGGTCGAGCGAGGCGAAGTAGTCGATAGTCTTCTTCAGGCCCTCGGCCAGCGGGATGGTCGGCTCCCAGCCGAGTTTGTCCTGGGCCAGGTCGATCAGGGGCTTGCGCTGCGTGGGGTCGTCGGCGGGCAGGGGCAGGTGGATGAGCTTGGACTTGGAGCCGGTCAGCTCGATGGTCATCTCGGCGAGCTGCTTGATGGTGAACTCACCGGGGTTGCCGAGGTTGACGGGGCCGACGAAGCCGCTGTCGTTGTTCATCATGGCCATGATGCCGTTGACCAGGTCGTCGACGAAGCAGAAGCTGCGGGTCTGGCTGCCGTCGCCGTAGATGGTGATGTCTTCGCCGGCCAGCGCCTGGAGGATGAAGTTGGAGACGACGCGGCCGTCGTAGGGGTGCATGCGCGGGCCGTAGGTGTTGAAGATGCGGATGATGCGGATGTCGACGCCGTGCTGTCGGTGGTAATCGGAGAAGAGGGTCTCGGCGCAGCGTTTGCCCTCGTCGTAGCAGGCGCGGGGGCCGATGGGGTTGACGTTGCCGCGGTAGGATTCGGGCTGGGGGTGGACGTCGGGGTCGCCGTAGACCTCGCTGGTGGAGGCCTGGAGGATGCGGGCGCCGACGCGTTTGGCCATGCCGAGCATGTTGATGGCGCCGGCGACGGAGACCTTGGTGGTGGCGATGGGGTCGTGCTGGTAGTGGACGGGGCTGGCGGGGCAGGCCATGTTGTAGATCTGGTCGACCTCGAGGTAGATCGGCAGGGTGACGTCGTGCCGGATGAGCTCGAAGTTGGGGCGGTCGAGCAGGTGGTGGATGTTGTTTTTCTGGCTGGTGAAGAAGTTGTCGAGGCAGATGACGTCGTGGCCGGCGTCGACGAGTCTTTCGCACAGGTGTGAGCCGAGGAATCCGGCACCGCCGGTGACGAGGATGCGCTTGAGTTCGGACATCGCTGGGGGTTTTCCTCTCACCAAACAAGCATCGGGGATGATAGCTGACACTGCCATCGGGTATATCGGGCGGTCATCTTAGCAGTTATCGCTCGCGATCGGGTGATCCGGCGGGCTTCGGCGGCAGGTGTCCGGCGACACCAAATCAGTTAAACTGCCGGGCTCGAACCAAGGAGCTGAACGCATGGCGGTACCCCTGCTGGACCTCAAACGACAGTACCAAACCATCGGCGCCGAATTGGAAGCGGCGCTGATCGAAGTCGCGCGCAGCGGCCTGTACACCGGTGGGCCGGCGGTGGAGGGCTTCGAGCAGGCCGCGGCCGCGTACTGCGGCGTCGAGCACGCCATCGGCGTCAGTTCCGGCACCGACGCCATCCTCATCAGCCTGATGGCGTTGGGCATCGGGGCGGGCGACGAGGTGATCACCACGCCCTATTCGTTCTTCGCCACGGCCGGATGCGTCCGGCGGACCGGCGCCAAGGCGGTGTTCGTCGACATCGACCCGCAGACGTACAACATCGACCCGGCCGGCATCGAGCCGGCGATCACCGAGAACACCAAGGCCATCCTGCCGGTCCACCTGTACGGCCAGTGCGCCGACATGGAGGCGATCAACGAGATCGCCTCTCGTCACAACCTGCCGGTGATCGAGGACGCGGCCCAGGCGATCGGCGCCGAGTGCGCGGGCTTGCGAGCTGGCGGGTTCGGCCTGGCGGGCGCCTTCAGCTTCTACCCCACGAAAAACCTGGGCGCCATGGGCGAGGGCGGCATGGTCACGACCAACGACGCCGACTTCGCCGACACCGTCCGTCGCTTGCGAAACCACGGCATGAGCGCGCAGTACCGGCACGAACAGATCGGCGGCAACTTCCGCATGCACGCGCTGCAGGCTGCGGCGCTGACCGTGAAGCTGCGATATCTCGATGACTGGACCGTCCGGCGTCAACACGTCGCGGCGACATACCGGCGCTGCTTTGAAGAAGCGGGATTGACTGACCGCGTGACCCTGCCTGTCGAGCAATTCGAGCGACACGTGTATCACCAGTACGTCATCCGCACCGAGCGTCGAGACGAGTTGCTGACGGCTTTGCGTGAGCAGCAGATCGGGTGCAACATCTTCTACCCCCTGTCCTTCCACGAGCAGCCCTGCTTCGCGGACCTCGGCTACAAGAAGGGGGATTTCCCGCAGGCCGAATTGGCTAGCGAGCAGACCTTGGCGCTGCCGGTTTTCGCGGAGCTGACCGATGCGGAAATTGCCGAAGTGGTGGACGCGATCGGACGGTTTCTCGATTAACCGGATCGGGGAGTCTCGCCATGGGATTGATCTCTTTAAGTCTATGATTTAAAAGATGTTATTGCCTTTATTGGGGCGAAATTCATTTGTTTTCAGCCCGATATTTAATACGAATTTCGGCCAAATTCTTTTGACCGGATGCCGATAACGGAGTAATTTTTGTTGATCAGTGATGGAAGAGAGCCGAGAGATCGGCTCGCTTTTTTATTTGTGGCGGGCGATGCAGTTCTGAAGCATATCGAGCAGTGCCCGCTTCAATCAACACAACGGGAAGTCGAGCGACGAGTGGGGAAGTTTGCGAGGACCGCACGCGTGCGGTTGTTCGTGACTTTGGCGATGTGCTTGGATCCAGCTGAAGTCGGATAGGTACAGGGATTTCTTGAACCGCGGCTTTGGCTGCACTGGAAAGGGGCTCGACGTGTTTGGGAGAATGATCTTTGGATTAGCGATTGCGGGTGTCTTGGCTTTCGCGGTTTCGGCTGAGGCCGGCGTGCTGGGTTCCGGCACGGGCACGACCTACAACAACACCTTCGGTACTTTGGCCTACAGCCTGACCGGTCCCGGTGGTGCGCTGACGGGTACGGTGGAATACGCCGTGTACGAGTCAGCTGACGTGCCCGCTGCGTTCACCGGCGTCACCCCCGCGGCAGGCAAAGCGGTCTACATCTACCAGGTGTTCAACACCGGTTCGACAACCGCCAACGGCTACCAGGTCTTCACCAGCGAGTACAACACCGTGGCCGTCGACCCCTCTCAGGGCGGCGAGTCCTCGGCGGTAGGCACCCTGGAACCCACGAGTCTCACCTGGATCTTCAATCACCTCGCTTTCGACGGCCTGCAGGCCGGCGAAAACAGCCAGTTGCTCTGGTTCGAGTCTGACAAAGAGCCGAGCATGACCGGTGGCTTCTCCCTGGTTCACAACGGCGGCAGCTCGGCCCTGGTCAGCGGCATCGCGGTGCCCGGTACCAACGATATCCCCGAGCCCGCTTCGCTGGCGTTGATTGGTCTGGGCGCACTGGTGCTCATCCGCCGCCGCGGCTGATCGGATCGAGAGATTCGATAAACAGAAACTCGGCTTCCCGCTTTGAAAGAAGTGGGATGCCTTTTAGGAATTGTTGGAAAATAGGCGATTTCGGCAAAGCTGGAGGGTTGAATCTGATGCGGGGTCATCATCCGCGTCGAATATGAATCATCAACGTTGTGTCACCCTGGATGTGGTTTGTAATCAGGGAAAGAGAATCAGGTAGGGCGAACCAGTTCGAAGGGTATTGAAACATGAGCTTCCGCCAACACAAAGCAAAGATCATCGCGGCCGTCCTCCTCGTGGGCTGCCTTTCTTCCGGTGCAACGCAAGCGGCATCCATCGGCTTGGACGCTGATGCCAGCGCTATCGCCGGTTTCTTCGGCCTGGCCAATTTCCAGACCACCGCCCCCGGGCCTTTTACCGCTAACGGCGACGTCGATGTCTACTTCGCTGTTTACGCGCCGGGTACCGATTACAACAACACCGTGCTCGGCTCCGCCCCCGCCGGCGTGGATACCGCCAACGAGTACGTCTACGTCTATCAGATGTTCAACAAGACCACGCCGTTCGGCGCAGCCGACGGCAGCATCACGCAGCTCTCGGTCGGTATGACCGACTGGTTGGGATCGACCTTGCTGCGCAACGGCAACTCTGTGGCCGACGGCGTCAACGAGTTCGAAGATCGTGGTGTGATCGACTACATCAACAACGGCGATCAGTTGCCGAACGATCAGGGCTTCACCCCAGACGTCAGCGACCTGGTCAACACCCCCAGTGCGGCGGTCTGGGATTTCGACAACACATTTTCTATCCCCACCGGCGAGTGGAGCGCCCCGCTCTACTACAGCAGCGAAGACGCCCCCGAGTACGACACCGTTAATGTAAGCGGTGCCTTCTGGGGCAACATCAATACCATCGCGGGGGATGAGTACGTCGCCGTACCGAGCCCCGCTCCCGAGCCGAGCTCGTTGGTTCTGATCGCTCTTGCAGGTGCTACGTGCCTCGCCCGAAGGGTACGCCGAAACGATGCCTGAAACGCAGCCGACATCATTAGGAGGTTTTGGAAGTAGGATGACACTTCCTCTTGGCTGCTGACGTGTTCGGTTCCGTGGCAAGGAATGCCCGAGCTGAACGTGAGTAGCTTGTGTGAGATTCGAACAGCGTATGATACGCTGATGTGTTCGATATAAAGGGTCACGGAAGTGTTAGCTCATCAAAACCTCGGTATTTCGGGGTATCTCTACGTCCTAGTAGTTTGGATGCTGACGAGTAGTGTCTCTTTTGCCATTTCTCCCGAGAACGTCCTGGTTCTTTACAACGTCGACAGCTCCGCGGGCATCGAGATCACCGATTACTATTCCCAGGCCCATCCCGGTGTACAGACACTGGGTTTGATCGGCGTGACCACCGATGAACAGGTTTCCGCCGACGACTATCTCAACATCATTCGCCCCCAGGTCTTGGCGGCTCTCAACACCGATATCGATGTCATCGTCACCACCAAAGGGCTTCCCCTGCACATCGAGGTTCAGCAGGCCAATCCCGGCACCTATCCCGGCTGGCGAGGCAACGTGGTCGGCGATCCAGTCATCGACGGCGACCAGTGGTTCAATTATTCCAGCCTCGAAAGCGAACTGATGCGAATCGATCGTATCGCTTCTTACCAAGAGATGGGCGACCAGTTCCACATCCTCAGCGATTCGGTGTTTGGTTTCCCCCTCTTCGGTAGCGAACATCAGGCACGCAATCCCTACTACGGCGCGTCTGATCCCTTCCGGCACGACGATCCGAACAAGGTGGCGTTGGACCGGATCCGTCTTTCGACGCGGCTGGACGCGTTCACGGTTGATGACGTGAAGGCGATGATCGATCGGTCGTACCTGGCGGTCGTGGATCCGCCGAATCGTGATTTCATCATCGACGAAGACCCCGCCACGTTCAGCACACGGATGGACGAGCTTGCGGTCAAGCTGACCGACATGGGTGTCACCCATCAATACGACATAACCCACGCGGCCATCACCCAATCCGTTGGGGGTAACGTGCTGGGTTACGTCAGCCTCGGCACCAACGATGGGCCAGGCGGCCTCGGCGGCGACTACATCCACAGCCAACTCGACCTCAACCTCGCCAACGGCGCCGTGTTCGCCTCGTACGAGAGCTATAACGCCAGCACGTTCGATCCGTTGAACAGCCAGTACCAGGCGCTGATCGCCGAGTGGATCGAGATCGGCGGCACCGCGGCGTTGGGACAGGTGTGGGAGGGCGGAGACGGTGCGGATAACGTCACCAATGAAGACCTCTTTTTTGAATACATGCTGTCCGGGTACACGTTCGCTGAGGCCTTCGCCTACTCAACTCTGCAGCTTTCCTACATCAACACCGCGATCGGTGATCCGCTGATGCGATGGGTGCCGCGGCATGCCGGTGATGCCAATCTCGATCAGATCGTCAACACGTCCGACTTGGCGATTCTGACCATCAACTTCCTACAAACCGGTGGGTGGTCGGAAGGCGACTTCAACGGCGACGGTTTGGTCAACCCGTCGGACCTCGCGATCATGACGCTCAACTTCGGAATGACCAATCCCGCGCTCGACCCGGGCGACGGATCGGGCACCAATGCGGTTGTACCCGAGCCGGAGTTGGGTTTGTGGATGCTGATCGCGGGTGTGGCGCTTCTGGCGCGTCGGGGGCACCGCGCGCATCGTGTCAGAATGAGTTTGGCCGGAAAAGTGGTGTCAGATTAATTTTGACCGGGGCGGTTTGAGGTTGCATATTTCGGGTAGATGGGGTGGGAAGTGAGCCGAGAATCGACTCGCTTTTTTCTTGGCGGGATCGAGTTTGCGGGCCCGTTTTCTGGGCCTTATCTGCTGACCCTTGGGAAGCCGACTGCAGGGTTGGGAAAGTGGCGAGTGCCGTTCCGCGTGGTTCGTTGCGTTTTTTTTGCGCGCCGAACCGCGACGATTGGTAGTGTTTGGCCCGTTGCTTTGTTGATTCGTGTGTGATGGGGGACTATCCAGCACGTGGGAAGGAACCAGCCCGCCGTCTCGGTGGGCTGTGTTCTTTTTATGTGGAACGCGTTGGTCACATCACAGTTCGATGCGCGATCCGAGTTGGAGTCGCAGGAGATTGGCGATGTCGGGATCGTCGCGATCGCCTGCGCCATAGCCGGTGCGTTCGATCTGCATGGGCGGTTGAGGCTCGAACGAATCTGCCAACGCCTTGACGATCGCGGCTCCGGACGGGGTGACGGTTTCGCACTCCCGGTCGACGCCGTAGGTGGGCACGCCGGTGAGGATGTGAGCGGTGGCGGGGGCGGGTAGGGGCATGACGCCGTGCGCGCACTTGACCGTGCCGTGGCCCATCGGCAGCGGCGCGCAGCTGATCGTGTTGACGTCGAGGATGTCCATCGCCACCGCGGCGCCGATCAGATCGATGATCGAATCGACCGCGCCGACCTCGTGGAAGTGAACCTTGTCGATGTCGATGTTGTGCACCGCGGCCTCGGCCTCGGCCAGCGTTGTTACGATGCGCCGGGCTCGCTGCTTGGCGCGGTCGGGCGCATCGATCTGATCGATCACCGTCAGCAGGTCCTTGTAACCCGTGTGGTGATGGGCGTGAGTGTGTGTTTGTTCGACGTGAACGCGGAAGTCGATGCCGCTGATGCCGCTGCGCACTACGCGGTCGGCGGTCAGCTCGTAGGGCAGCGCCAGCGTGGCCGGTGCGAACGCGGCGCGGACCCTGTCGAATTCGACGCCCAGGTCGATCGCGGCGCCGAGAAACATGTCACCGGCGATGCCGGCGAACGGATCGATGTGCAGGTGGTGCGGCATGCCGGAAGGTTAGGGCCGCTCGCCCGTGAAAGCCAGTCGAATGCGGCGCGATTGTGGATTGTCGCAACTCGGCAGTTACAATGGTCATCCAAATAGCCGATAAGCCGACCATCTTCCCGGACCTTTTACACCCCCGAGGTGACCGACGATGAATGAGACCCCGCAGCAACCACCGCAACCCGACAACTCCCAGCGTCCGCCGGTGAACCCGCAGGGCGTGTACGCCGCGCCCGCGCCGCCGCCGCCCGGCGGGGGCTACCAGTACGCCCAGGTCGCGCCGCAGGCGCCCAAGCCGAGCTTCTTCAAGACCATGACACGCATCGCCGTGGCGTCGTGGACTTTGATCCTGGTGCTCGGCGTGGGTGTGTTCATCGGGTTTTACGCGGGCATCCTGATGGTCGCGGCACAGGCCGGCCCGGTCTACGCGGAAACCTACGCCGAGGGCATGGGTGAGAACGCCATCGCCATCATCCCCGTCTACGGCATGATCGAAGAGGGCACCGCCGAGTTCATCCGCCTGGCGGTGGACGAGGCGATCGCAGACGAGACGATCGGGGCCGTGGTGATCCACGTCGAATCCGGCGGCGGCACGGTCGGCGCCAGCGAACGGATGTACCACGACTTCCAACGCCTGCGCGACGCCCGACCCGATGTGCCCATCATCGCAAGCTACGGCCACGTCACCGCCAGCGGCGGTTACTACGTCTCCTGCCATGCCGACTACATCTTCGGCTCGCCCTCGGGGATCAGCGGCTCGATCGGTGTGCTGGCTCAGGTGCCGACGATGCGCGGTTTGATGGAAGACAAGCTGGGCATCAAGTGGCAGGTGATCGAGGCGGACTCCTCGCCCGACAAGGACACGGCCAACAACGTGTTCCGCGACTGGAACGAGCACGACGTGGCCGACGTGACCAAGCTGCTGAACGCGATGCACGTGCGGTTCAAGGACATCGTGCACAAGGGTCGCGTCAAGGAAGGCGGCATGACCGAGCGGCAGTTCGCCGAGGTCACAACGGGCAACGTGTACATGAACGAGCGGGCCGCGGAGCTGAAGCTGATCGACGAGGTCGGTTACCTGGAAGACGCGATCGCGCACGCCCGCAAGGAGGCCAACCTGGCCGACGACGCGCCGGTGGTGCGATACTGGGTGCGGGCGCCGGGCTTGCTGAGCATGCTGGCCGGGGCCAAGAGCGATCCGATCGTCGAGATGCCCGACCTGGACTTCGACGCCAAGGACATCCGCCAGATGGTCAACGAGCTGACCACGCTGGAGATGATGTACCTGTACCGCCCCTGAGTCTTTGTCTTAAAGATACAACGCCTTAAAGATACAACGCGTGCGGCTCACGCCAGCTTCTTCGGGTTGAAGATCGGCACGTGCTTGAACGAACGCCCGAGCACGGCCTTGGAGTCGGCGCCCATCCACCGGTCGATCACCGCGGCGTAGGCCTGGCGGAAGTCGACGTTGTATTTCAGGTCACCGTTGCTATCGAGCTGGGTCAGCGAGGGCTGACGACCGAGCAGGCCGGGGTTGACCATGTCGCCGATCATGAACATCGGGGCGGCCGTGCCGTGATCGGTACCGCCGGAGGCGTTCTGTTTCACGCGTCGGCCGAACTCGCTGAAGGTGAGGATGCAGACGCGCGAGGCGTTGCCCTGTTTCTTCAGGTCCTTGTAGAAAGCGGTCACGGCGCCGGCGAAGTCGCGCATCAGGCGGTTGTGATTGCCGAGCTGGCCGGCGTGCGTGTCGAAGCCGCTCATGGATGCGTAGTAGACGCGCGTGCCCAGCTCGGCGCGGATCATCGCGGAGATCATCTTCAGCGATCGCGCGAGGCGCGAGTTGGGGTAGCTCTGCTCGGCGGGCTTGGCCATGGCCGAGCGGATCTTCTCGCTGGAGACCTGCGCGTCCAGCGCGGTGCGTGTGAGGAAGGCGGCGGGGCTGTCGGGGTCGGCGGTCGCGTCCTGGCCGGCCCGGTTGATCTGGTCGTAGCTCTTGGCCAGGTCCGGGTGTAGCTCGCTGCCGACCCAGCGGAAGAGGTTGGCGTCATCGAAGGCGATGGGTGAGATCTTCTCGCCGTAGGTGGCCAGCGGGGCCTTGTCGCCGATGGCGATGCAGGCGTTGGCTTCGGGTTCGCCGGCGCAGGTGTTGTCGAAGTAGCGACCGATCCAGCCGTTGCCCTGCCCGCCGGTCTCGGGGCTGGCGGTGTGCCAGATGTCCATGCTCTTGAAGTGCGAGCGGTTGGGGTTGGGGTAGCCGACGCCCTGGAGGATGGAGACGAGGCCCTCGTCGTAGAGGTCTTTGAGCGGGCCCAGCGACGGGTGCAGGCCGAAGCCGTCGGTCTTGCCGTGCGTGTCGAGCTTGATGACCTGGTTTTCCTTGATGCCGATGTAGGGTCGGGCGTTGTGGTAGGCGCTGTCGGCGTAGGGCACGACGGTGTTCAGCCCGTCGTTGCCGCCGCCGAGTTGGACGACGACGAGGATGCGGTCGTCGGGCACGCCGGGCCGACTCGACGTCAGCGGCGCATCGAGCGGGTTGTCGATGGCGAACGCCGAGCGCTGCAGGAACAGCGGCAGCGTGCCGGTGGCGGAGATCATGGCCAGCGATCGCTGGAGGAAGACGCGTCGGGTGTAGGCGTTGTCGGTCATGTCGGCACTCCGATTGGGCCACGGATCAGCACAGCTGATACTCCGGCATGGCGGTGATCAGACAGAGCAAAGCGATGAGCGTGTCGTTGGTGATGCGGTTGTTGTGATCTTTGAGGAACGCGAGCAGCGCAGCGCGGTTCTCGGGTCGGGCGGCGCCGCCGAGCAGCAGGGCGAGCAGGCGATCGACCACGGCCTGCGGCGTGGGGTTCTTGATGTCTTCGATCAGCGCCGTCGCGTCGTAGTTGATCTGCTTGCGGGTCCAGCCGGTGTCGAACGGGGGCTTGCCGGTGATGAGGTAGGTGGCGAGGTTCTGTCGGATGAAGAGGGTGGAGGTGTTGATCCAGGTGCGGCCGCCGGGCCAGCCGGCGACGTTGGGCGGGTTGAGCGGTTCCTGGCCCATCATGCGCAGGGCGTCGAGGAGGAGCCGTCCGCTGCGCTGGGGCGTAGCCAGGGCGCGGATGGTGCCGACGGTCAGTTCGACGGGGCTCTTGATCTTCGTGCCGCGCACGGACGGGTCGTAGAAGTGTTCGCTCAGCAGCAGCCTGCGCAGGACGGGCTTGAGGTCGTAGTCGCGGCGTCGCAGGTCGGCGGCGATCTTGAGGATCACGCGCTTCTGGTCGGGGTCGGCGTCGTTGGGCTTGGCCACGTCGGCGACGAAGTGTTTGTAGATCTTGAAGGCGATGAACTGGGGGCAGGCGTTTTGTGCGAGGCAGATGTTGACGAACTGGTCGCCGTTGAACGGGCCGGTCTTGCCGAGGATGGTCTTGTTGCCGGTGTCGTGCTGGCCGGAGTTGAAGCGGAAGTCGTTGTCGTTGCGCGTGTAACCGGTCAGGGCGCGTGCGCCCTGCTTGATGTCGTTCTCGGTGTATTGGCCGACGCCGAGGGTGAACAGCTCCATCAGTTCGCGTGCGAGGTTTTCGTTGGGTCGGCTCTTGAGGTTGCGGTCGTTGTTGAGGAACACGAGCATGGCCGGGTCGCGCACGATGCCCGCGGCGAGGCGGGCGAAGCTGGTGTTGGCGTTCTGTCGGAACAGCTCGTTTTGCTGGTAGATGAGGTAGGCGTCTTCGCAGCCGCGGTAGTTGACGGCGAAGTGTCCGTGCCACAGGAGCGTGAGCTTTTCCTGCATCGGCGCGGGCGTGGTGATCATGCGGTCGACCCACCACTGCTGCAGGTTGGCGAACTGACGCCGGTCGGCGCCCTGGGCGGTCTGACGCATCGCGCGGAAACGGGCGAGCGTTTCTTCGTCTCCGTTGCGGTTGGCGCGGTTGCGTTCGCGCCGCTCGGCGTCCGTGAGCGGGCGCATCACATCGGGATCGATGTCCGGCTTGGGCAGATCGGTCGTGGAAGGGAAGTCGATGAGCGTGTCGACGGCATCGGCTGGGCCCATCGACGCCAGCGTCTGGATCTGCCGGGAGCTGCCGCCGAAGCCGGCGCGGTTGAGCAGGTGCTGGGCCTCGGCGTAGCCGAACCGGTCCGGCTTGATCGGGCTCGTGGATGTGTTGGCCATGCTTCGGCTCCCGTCGCGATCGATCTACATTCGACCAACGCGACTGGCACGGTCCTTATTGCCCGTCGACAGTCAATCGGGCACTGCCCCGCAACCGAAAGACGGCTGCGGGGGCGCGTTTCTGTCCGGAAAATCGTGGCCGGATGCGGCGTCACGGTGGGTTTATTTTACCCCACGGGTAGCCGGGAGGCGTGCAAAAACCGTCGAAACGCCGATGCCGCGCCGCTTGCTTTTGTCGCGAGCGGGCCGACAATCAGGACACACCGGTGTCACTTGAAAACATCCAACTTGATCTGATCGACGGCGTGATTCCCCCCGAGGCCAAAAGGCTGATCGCCGACGGCCAAAGCCGTGTCGAAGAGTTTCTCCGCTGTCACGGGGATGAGGGGTACGCGTCGTTTGTGCCGAGCGATTTTTCGCGCGTCTACACCGCGCTGTTGGAGTTGTGCCAGCGCGACCTGGCCACGGGCGACATGTTCTGCGAGTGGGGCAGCGGGATGGGGATCGTGGCGATGCTCGCGTCGATGTTCGATTTCGATGCGTTCGGGATCGAGATCGAGCCGGCATTGGTCGAAGAGGCCGAGCGACTGGCGGATGATCACGAGATGGTCGTCAGTTTTGCCTGTGGGTCTTACGTGCAAGCGTCCGACGAGGCGATGGTCGATGCGCTGGACGAGGCGAACATCATGACGCACGGCGGGGGGGACGGATATGAAGTGCTGGGCTTCGATCCCGATGACTTCGATGTGATCTACGCGTTTCCCTGGCCCGGTGAGCAGAAGCTGATCGAGCGGTTGTTCGATTCCGTTGCGTCGGTGGGGGCGTTGTTGATGACGTACAACGGCATCGAGGACGTGATCGTCTACCGCAAGGTGAGCTGAACGGAGGGCACAATCTGCAGAAATGAAAACCGCCCCGGATAACCGGGGCGGGAGGAAAGAGACGTCGTGTGTTTGTTCTTACGCCGCGTGGCGTAGGGGGTTCAGGCGTGTTCGGCGGCGTGGGGGCCGTCGAGGTACTGGTCTTCGAGCGTCTTTCGGATCTTGACCAGCGCCTTGTTCTGAATCTGCCGGACGCGCTCCTTGGTCAGGCCGACGAGCTTGCCGACCTGTTCCAGGGTCATCGGGCCGGCGTCCGATTGGCTCGTACGACTCAGCGCGAAGCGGTGCTCGATCACCTGCTGTTCGACGTCGGTCAACTCCGCGTCGTTGTCGAGCACGATGCGCTTGACCTCGTCGGCGCAGTCTTCTTCGTGCGCCCGGTAGCGGCGCTCGGTGTGGTCGGATTTCTCCATGGCGGGGTCGAAGTCGGTGGGGAACATGCTCTTGTACTGCGTCTGCTTGATGCCGGTGCGGCTGAATGCCTTGAGGATGGCGCGGCAGGCGTAGGTGGAGAACTTGAATCCCTTGGAGACGTTGAACTTGTCGACCGCACGCAGCAGGGCCATGTTGCCCTCGCTGATCAGGTCGCCGAAGTCGAGGTCGCTGTTGCGCACGCGCTTGGCCATGGCCAGGACGAGTGCGAGGTTGAACTGTGAGATGCGGTCGCGCAGGTTGCGGGCCGTGCGGTACCAGTCCATGATCTCGTCAGCCAACGCGTTGGTGAGCGTTTCACCCTCGGACGCCTGGCGGAGCTGCTCGATGCGGTAACGCGCGTAGTTGTATTGCAGGAACAGAACGCGCTCCTGCTCCTTGGTGAGCACGACGTTGACCACGCCCTTGGCGGAGCGCGGGTCTGCGATCGAGTCCATCACGGGGTGGTACCAGCTGGTGTTGGGCTGGGGCAGGTCGTGGGCCGGATCGAAGATGGCCTTCTCGGCGTCGGGTTCGACGAACGCCGGGTCGTCCATGTAGTCGAAGGGTTCGTCATCGAGGATGGCGGCGAGGATGCGCTGATCACCGGTCGGGCGTTTGGTGATGACCGACTGTCGGGAGACGTTTCGATGGAGTCGAAGTTGCTCCAGGGGTGTCAGTTCTTGTGTGGTGGTCGTTGTCATGGCGGCGCCTCCCTTCGTCTGCGTTGGACCTTCTCCTCGATTGCTGGCTGCCGTTGCGTCTGCTGATCCCCATGCAACGGGGATGCCATTAATACGCTTTGTCCTTGGATGAGTTCGTCAATGTTTGTGTTATGACCCAATTTGTCGTGGCGTCTTTTCCGGTGTTAGCCAGGGTTTTTTCGTTCATTATCGTTGATGACAACGCTGTGTCAGTGGTTACCAGTATAGACGTGAAGTCCCCGTTTCAGTGCAAAATATTCACTTGTGTGTATCGAAATTATTGTGATCTACACGGTATTACGCTCATTCAGGGGAATTATGCACCAATCGACCGGTACTGCGTATCGTGCATACCCCCTGTTTTATATGAGGGATATCCCCCAGTTGGGGCTTGCCGAATGGGCAATGCGGCGATTGTTCACAATCGTTCGCAGATCAAAGCGTTTGTTGCTTCCTTTCAGAAAACCACGGGCATGCCCGGGGGAATCTTTTGTGCGCGTGATGGGTCCGTCGCCGGTGACAAAGTGTGGTTTCTATTCGAGCGGTGATTTGTGTGGTTAATGTTCGGCGGGTTTTGGTTTCGTGAGCGTTTGGTGTGGGGAGCTTCAATTTTTGGCTAGAAAAATGTTGCATTGTGTGGAAGAGTGGGTAAGATTCCCATTAATGATCAGGATTAGACAGAGGAGCCTGTCTTAGTACTCACGTCATGTGCAAGGATGCGCAGGGGACCCGATGCATTGCTGTTTACAGGGACTTACGAGCACACGATCGACGCCAAGCAGCGTTTGGCCCTCCCGTCGGAAGTCCGGCGGAGCCTGGACCCGGCGCGCGACGGCGAGAGGCTTTATGCCACGATCATCGATGGGCCGACCCTGGCGTTGTATACCGAGCGTGATTTTGAACGGCTGGCGGCGCGTCTGGACGACAGCGAGCGGTCGGCTGACGCGGTGCTCGAGTACGAGCAGGTGTTGTTTTCTCTGACCCGGCCAGTGGAGTTGGACTCGCAGGGTCGTGTGCGGCTGCCGGAGCAGCTGCTTCGGATGGTCGATTTAGGACGCGAGGTCGTGTTGATCGGAGTGAAGGATCACATGCAGATTCACGATCGCCAGCAGTGGGCCGAACGGATGCGTCGCACGCTGGCAGAGCGTCCGGACTTGTTGATGAATCCCCGTCGTGTGTTGCGTCGTGTTGACGGGCGGGATGGATAACACGGTGTTCCGTGTCGGCGAAGGTTGAAGGGACTCGTATGTCGCTTCGGACGCAGATGGGCCAAGCTCAAGTGAACCCGGTACGCATGGAAGCGTCCGGCGACGTTTGGCATCCAGCCGAGATCAGCGATCGTCAGCTCCTGGAGTTAAACGATAGGCTGGTGATGGTCCGGCGTCTGGGCGGCGCCTTTGCCGACCTTGAATTATCCGACCGGGCGAAGGATCGCCTGGTTCGACTGCAGTCACGTGCTGGGTGACGTGTCGCAAGGATGTGACGCGCACCCGCCTTTAACGGGATTGCTCATTCTCCTCCTCCGCCCCGTTCTTGGGTCCACCCTCCAACCGAGAACGGGGTTTTTCATGCGCTGGCGTGTGTGAGAGCCACGCGGGTCGGCGGGTTTGATAGGATGCGGTGGTGAGCAAGTCTGGTTCTTCTCAATCCGGCAATCGATCCGGTCGACTGACGTATCGCGATTACCTGGCGGAGCGCAGGCAGCGTGCGCACGACGAGGCCGCGGCCGACGCGACGCAGCACGAATCGGGTCAGATCCCCGAGCACCCTTTGATCTGCGCCGATGAGCCGGAGTGGATCGACACCAACGCACAGGTGTCGACGCTGGTCGATCGGTTGCGCGACGCGGAGGTGTTCGCGTACGACACGGAGTTCATCGGTGAGACGTACTACCCGCCGAAGCTGTGCCTGATTCAGTTCGCCACGCCGGGCGGGGTGATGCTGGTCGATCCGCTGGCAGAGGGATTGGACCTGACGCCGCTTTGGCGATTGATGGTGGACCCGGCGGTGAGTGTGGTGGTGCACGCCGGCCAGCCGGACATGGGGCCGATCGTCCGGTACACGGACATGGCTCCGGCGCGGTTGTACGACACGCAGCTGGCGGCGGGGGTGGTGGGGCAGACGTATCCGATGTCTTTGGCGGGGGCGGCCGAGGCGTTTTTGGGTGTGCAGCTTCCCAAGAGCCTGACGTTTACGCAGTGGGACGAGCGGCCGCTTTCGGATGTGCACCGTCGGTACGCGGCGGATGACGTGCGGTATCTGCTGGCGATACGCGCGGAGCTGGACGAGCGGCTGGAGCGGATGAACCGGCAGCGCTGGGCAGAGCAGATGTTTGATGACATGCGTGAGCCGGGCCAGTATCGGTTTGACGCGGTGGCGCAGGCGCGGCGTGTGTTGCGGCAGGGCTCGCTTCCGCCGCGAGCGTTTGTGACGCTGGTGGAGCTGGTGAAGGTGCGCGAGCAGGGTGCGGTGGCCAAGTGTTTGCCGCCGCGCGCGGTGATGCGGAACACGGTCTTGGTGGAGCTGGCGCGGCATCGGCCGAACTCGATATCGGGGTTGCGTAAGCTGGGGCTGGGCAAGAACCAGATCGACGCGTACGGCGAGGCGTTGCTGCACGCGATCACGGTGGCTCGCGCGATTCCGCGCGACGAGCTGCCGCGTCGTCACAACCCGCTGTCGCCGGCCCAGCGCGACGCGGTGGACCGGATCTGGAAGAAGCTCAAGGCGTGGGCGGATGAGAACGAATTGCCGCTGCAGCTGCTGACCAATCGCAAGGGCTTCACGTCGTACGCGCGCGATCGGCTGCGCGACGACGACCTGGACGGATACGCCTTGAGTCACGGCTGGCGCAGGGAGATGGTCGCGGCGAAGCTGGACGAGTGGTTTGAAGATCGTTAATCGATCAACCGGCCTGTGTGGCGGAAGCGGTTTGCAGCTCGCCGCGGTCGGCCAGGTCCGTCAGGAGTTCGTCGGCGGTGACGGGGAGGTTGCCGAGTCGGTCGATGGCGATGGCGGCGGCGACGGAGCCGAGGTAGCCGGCCACGGGCAGCGGGGTGTCACAGCTTAGCGCGAGCGTCGCGGCTGAGAGCAGGGCGTCGCCTGCGCCGACGAGGTCGAGCGGGCGATCGTTGAGCGCGGGCAGGTAGTCGCTGCGCAGGCGTGAGTTGAACCAGTTGGCGCGTTCGTCTTCACGCGGCCGGAACAGGACGCAGCCGCGCTGGTCCATCGTGACGATGAGGTTGGCGGTTTTGAGCTGTCGCATGACGCGCATGGCGACGGCGGGGAGGGATTCTTCGAAGTCGCCGACGACGGCGCGGAGTTCGCGTTCGGTGGGGGTGAGCAGGTCGGCTTCGTTCATGGCCAGGAGCGTGCGGCGTGGGCCGGACACGTCGCCGGTGATGGTGCGGACGTGGGGGCGGAGGACGGGCATGGCCTGCGCGAGCAGGGGGATGGAGAGCGTGCCGTAGCCGAAGTCGAGGAAGATGGCGGCGTCGATTTCGTGTCGCAGGTCGTGCAGCAGCGCGAGCATGCGGCGCTCGGTCTGCGAGTCGATGGGTTGGGGTTGGCCCTGGTCGATCTTGAGCAGTTTCTGTTTGTCGACGATGTAGCGCAGCTTGGTGGGCAGGGCGCGGTGGGAATCGAAGAGGGATTGTGTGATGCGGCGTGCGTCGAGGGTGTCGGTCATCTCGCGCGAGGCGTCGTCGCGTGCGACGGTGGTGACGAGGTGGGGTTCTGCGCCGAGGGCCTTGAGGTGGGCGGCGACGATGGCGGCGCCGCCGAGGTAGGTGGTCTGGCGGACGGGTCGGACCGAGAGGATGGGGGCTTCGCCGGCGACGTCGTTGTGTTCGCACTCGATGTAGCGGTCGGCGAGGCAGTCGCCGATGACGGCGATGCGCTTGCCCTTGAACTGTTCGGTGACGAGGCTGCGGAGCCGGTTGGCGTCGACGCCCCAGCGTGCGCAGCAGGCGCCGAGCCGCGTGGTGTCGTGCAGGTTCTCGGCGGCGGTGGTGATGTGATCGGTGATGAGCTTGGTGGAGCTGAAGACGACCTGACCGGAGGAGAAGATGACACGTCCGCCGGCCTCTTCGACGCGTTGTTGTTCGGCGAGGAAGCCGGGGTGTGTGGAGTGTTCGTATTCCTTGCCCTTGATGTAGAGGTGAGGGCGGAGGGCGGCGAGGATGGGTTCGGCGGTGGGGCCGTCGGCGATGACGACGTGATCGACGAACTCGAGGGCGGCGAGGTTCTCGGCACGCAGCTCCTGGGGGATGTAGGGTCGCGTGCCGTCTTCTTTCTCGATGGCGTCGTCGCCGGTGAGCGAGACGACGAGGCTGTCGCCCTGTTGGCGTGCGAACTGGAGGTAGCGGACGTGGCCGGGGTGGACGATGTCGAAGCAGCCGTGGCAGTGGACGATGGTCTTGCCCTCGGCGCGGAGCTGATCGGATAGCTCGGTGAGCGCATCGATACCGATGATCTTGCGATAGAGATCGAGCTTCATGGGTTTGTTATCGGTCGGTGGGGGCTGGCGGGTGCAGAATCGGGCATGCCGGGAGATGGTGTGGGGCGCAAAGAAAACCGGCGTTGGGTGACGCCGGCTTTCAATCCCAGTTCCTCAGCTCTGATCGGCGGGGATCAGAGGTCTTCAGCGAGTTTGTCGAGGGTTTCATCGATCACGGCGTCGGAGTCGTAGTAGCCGGATTCGATGTTGGCCTTGGCCTGGTCGATGAGGTCGGTGCGGACCTCGGGCAGGTCGCGGATTTGGCCGAGCAGCTTGGCGGTCGAACTGATCTCGAAGCGATCGTTCGTGACGCGCGTGGGCTGAGCGCTGGTGGCTTCGGCGTTGCGCGGCGTGGAGACCCTCCCGTACGCTGCGCGGCTGGCCCCAATGGGGGAGATATCGGTCATGGCTCTGCTCCTCGTTGGGCCTGAGCTTTGTTTATCGGTCGCGTTCGCGACGCGTTGTTGCTCTTGGCCGGTCACCCTTGCGGTGTCCAGCATCCATATCGAACCAACGGGATGCGGGGCTTGAAGGTGGCGGGAGCGGAACGGAATTCGTGCAAGCTATTTGTTTACAAGTCATTGCGTCGATGTCGAAAAAGTTGTCCACAAGAATGCGTGGTGTTTTTTTTACGTTTTGACAAAACGTAAAACCGCCAAGCTCCCTAAATTACCTAGATTAACGCGCTGTGGTCCGATACATAAAATGTTGTGATTATCGGGTTTATGTTCAAGTTAAGGGTTGTCGAGGCGCAATGGGGAGTCTGTCTATGGAGAGGTCATGCGAATGCATCAGGGCGTCTGCTGCCAAACTTAATGTGATTGAATTACAGCGGGATTGTCGGATTGCCGAAGTGAAATCCGATAACACATGAGGTGTTTAGAGTCGGCGACTTGCGTATGCTCATGGTGACACGTCTGAAAAGCCAAGTGATCGAGCGGGCGGGGGCTGTGATCTATCAATACGACTCGGATGGGTTGTGGTTTGCGTTGGTGACATCGCGTTCGGATCGCAATCGGCTGGTTCTGCCGGCTGGGTTGGTGGAGCCCGGCGAATCGCTTCGTGCCGCGGCTGAGCGTGAGGCGATGGAGGAGGCGGGGCTGCACATCGAGTGCGGCGACTCGTTGGGGACGTATCGTCACATCAAGGCGAGTGGGCGACCGGTGCCGACGAAGGTGTACCTGGCGGAGATGGTCGAAGAGTCGATCGCGTGTGAGGATCGCGATTTGTACTGGGTCCGTGCCGAAGAAGTGGCGTCGCTGGGGCGGCACGTGGCAGACGGTGTGATGGCGGTGCTCATGCGGGCGGAGCGTGCGTTGCACGCGTGCGTCGCGGCGGCGTGATCGGCGCCGTGGGGTGGTGTCTTTTCGGGGTCCATTTAACAGATTAGCATGGTGTCAAGCGTGCTTTGGTGGGGATGGGTTTGCGCGCGGCACGGAGAGCATGTCATGGTGATCACGCGGCGATGGCTTTTTGTGTTGGGTTTGGCGGCGTTGATTGTGATGCCTGGTTGTGAGGGATTGCTCGGTGACGGCGGGGGCGCACCACGCAGGACGCTGGACACGGCGCGCGGGGGGTACACGATCGCGGTCGACGGGTACGCGGAGGTGTACCACGAGCAGTACGCGCAGCAGCAGATGGCTAGCTACGCGGCGCAGAGCGGGCTGACCGGGTTCTGGGTGAACACGCGGGGGGACAAGAGCTACGTCTGTTTCGGTCGGTACGGCTCGGCGGACGACCCGGCGATCGAGCGCGACATGCAGCGGCTGCGCGCGGCGGCGGACGCGGGTCGGATTCAGACGCGCATGATGACGGTGCTGCCTTACGAGGTGACCGGCGGCGGGGCGGCGGAGGTGTATCACATGGATCGCGCGCACCCGGAGACGATCTACACGCTGCTGATCTCGGTGTACGACGATCGCTACAGCGGCGACCCGCGCGTCGCGGCGGAGCGCGAGGCGGCGGCGTGGCGCGCGCAGGACCAGGAGGCGTACTACTACCACAGCGGTCACGAGTCGGCGGTGCTGATTGGCGCGTATTACCACGGCGCGTTTGTCCAGAAGCGCGACGCGATGAACCGTGTGAGCAACCAGATGCACCCGGTGATCGTGCGGTTGCGCCAGGAGCTGGGCGTGGTGCAGATGAAGCGGAACGGCGAGCCGATGTTCGATGAGGCGGGGGGAGTTGTGGAGAGTGAATTGATCCGCGTGCCGGGCCGATAGGGTGAGTGTGGGGGCGGCGGGCGTGGTGTGGGGTGTGGGTTGAACGGGAGGGTGTGGGGGCTTAAACTGCCCGGTCTTCGCTGAGGCGAGGCAAAGCCGAGTCCACCGCGGGTGTGGCGGAATTGGCAGACGCGCTAGATTCAGGTTCTAGTGGGGGTAAAACCCCGTGTAGGTTCGAATCCTATCACCCGCATTGAGCCGCGGCCTGTCACGGGTCGCGGTTTTTTCTTTGTTTGAGGGCATTTAAGGGGTTTCAAGAGCGATGGATGATGACGGTGTGATGTTTGGGTCGGGCGATCGCGTGCGGCATCCCAGTCGGCCGGAGTGGGGCGAGGGGCGGGTGGAGAGCGCCCGGCCGGCCAGCGCGGGGGGGCAGAAGGGTCAGCGGCTGGTGGTGACGTTCGCCAACCACGGGCGGGTGACGATCAACACGGCCATCATCGCGTTGGAGCCGGCGGGAGCGGCGGCCCCCGGAAGCGCCGGGGGTCATGGGGCGGCGGTTTCATCAGGATCTACTTCCGGGGGCGGGGGGGGATCTGCTTCCGGGGGATGGTTGGGGAGTCTGGGAGATCGCGGGCCGATCGAGCGGTTGGCGGCGTTGCCGGAGAAGGTGGACGACCCGTTTGTTTCGTTGAGTCAGAAGATCAGCGCGACGATGGACCTGTTTCGTTTCGAGCACTCGGCCCGGGGCATGATCGACTGGGCGGTGGCGGCGACGGGTCAGACGGACCCGCTTCAGGTTTACGATCGGGCGCAGCTGGAGCAGGGGTTCGCCGCGTTCGAGCGGAATCGCGATGCGCACCTGGTGCAGCTGCTCAGTGACGCGTGGCGGAAGGGTTTTGATAAGTC
>JANQJT010000337.1 GCA_028281485.1 Phycisphaeraceae bacterium | reverse complement strand
CTCGCAACACCTGCGCAAGCTCATCGACACGCTCTCCAAGGACAACCGCTCGGTCAAGGTCGCCGCCGCCAAGGCCAGGCAGCAGGAAAACATCGCCGCCTTCATGACCAGCGAAGACCCCGCCGAGACATACAAGCTCGCCCGATCGATCGTCAGCGCCGAGCCGCGCATCGAGACGATGGCGACCGCCGAGTTCCCGCCGGACAAGACGCTGCCGCGTCAGATCATGCGCAGCATCGTCTGTGTTTTCGTCGGCTTCATCATCGGCGTGATCATCGCCATCCCCCTGGGCATTCTCTGCGGCCTCAGCGGCACATTCATGGCCGCCATGACACCCTTCATCGCCGTCTTCAAACCCGTTTCGCCCATCATCTGGGTCATCATCCTGCTCATCATCGTGGGCGGCTTCATCCCCGATCCCGACAAACACCCGCTCATGCAGTTCCTCTGGGACCTGCCGCTGGTCGGATGGATGAAGATCAACCCCGCGTTCATCGCCTCGGCGCTAACCGTCTCGATGTGTTCGCTGTGGGCGACGCTGGCCAACACCGCGCTCGGTGTCGCGTCAATCGAGAAGGACCACATCAACGTCGCACGCGTCCTCAAGCTCGGTTTCTGGGAGCGGCTGTTCAAGATCGTCATCCCCTCGTCCCTGCCGCTGATCTTCTCGGGCATGCGCATCTCGCTGGGCGTCGGTTGGATGGTGCTCATCGCCGCTGAGGTGCTCAGCTCCAGCGACGGCATCGGCATGTTCGTCTGGGACCAGTTCAACAACGGCGCATCAGACTCCTTCGCCAAGATCATGGTCTCCGTCTTCGTCGTCGGCTTCATCGGCCTCATCCTCGATCGCATCATGATCGTCTTCCAACGCTTCGTCAGCTTCGACGGCGCACCCACCGCGATCTGATTCGCACGCGAAAGGACCACGGCATGGCCTACCTAGAAATGATCAACGTCAACAAGGGCTTCGGCCCCGCCACCAACCGCACCGAGGTGCTCACCGATGTGAATCTCAAGGTCGAAAAGAACGAGTTCGTCGCGGTCATCGGCTTCTCCGGCTCCGGCAAGAGCACGCTCATCGGCCTCCTGGCCGGCCTGCTCAAACCCGACAGCGGACAGATCATGCTCCACGGCCAACCCGTCACCGAGCCCGGCCCACGCCTCGGCATCATGTTCCAGAACTACTCCCTCCTGCCGTGGATGAGCGTCGTCGGCAACATCGAGCTCGCCGTCAAAAAAGTCTTCCCCAAGATGTCCGGCCGCGAGCGGGCCGACTACATCCAGACCTACATCGACCTGGTCAGCCTCACCAACTCCGAATACAAGAAGCCCCACGAGCTGTCCGGCGGCATGCGGCAGCGCCTCTCCCTCGCACGCACCCTCGCGATGAAACCCGAGGTGCTCCTGCTGGACGAGCCGCTCTCCGCGCTCGACGCGCTCACGCGCGCCGTCCTACAGGACGAGATCATCCGCATCTGGGACCGGGACAAACGCACCGTCGTGCTCATCACCAACGACGCCGACGAGGCCACCCTCATGGCCGACCGCATCATCCCCCTCACGCCCGGTCCCAACGCCACCCTCGCGCGCAACTTCGCCGTCACACTCGAACGCCCGCGCGACCGCACCACACTCAACTTCAACCCCGAGTTCAAGAAGCTGCGCAACGAGATCACCAGGTTCATGATGTCCGTCAACGCCGACGCGCGACAGCTCCGCGTCGAAGACAGCTACACACTGCCCGACATCGAACCCAAGGACCTGCGCCCCGCGATCTGACCCGCGCCCGGAGTACCACACCATGCACAACGACGATCGCTATCTCGAAATCGTAAACCTCGTCAAGGCCTACCCCAATCCCTACGGCGACGACATCAAGGTCGTCGATGGATTCAACCTCATGATCGCCAAAGGCGAGGTGTTTTCCGTCATCGGCCACTCCGGCTGCGGCAAGTCGACCGTGCTGACCATGACCGCCGGCCTCAACGACATCACCGCCGGCAACGTCGTCGTCGACGGCAAGGAGATCGTCGGATCGGGCCCCGACCGCGCCGTCGTCTTCCAGGCCCCGTGCCTGCTGCCCTGGATGACCGCCTACGGAAACGTCATGCTCGGCGTCAATCGCGTCTACCCCCACGCCACCAAGGCCGAACGGGACGACCTGGTCTGTTACTACCTCAGCCGCGTCGGCCTCAGCGACGCGATGCGCAAGTACCCCCGCGAGCTGTCCGGCGGCATGCAGCAGCGCGTCGGCATCGCCCGCGCCCTCGCACTGCACCCCAAGCTCCTCCTGCTCGACGAACCGTTCGGTCGACTCGATTCGCTCACGCGTATGGAGCTGCAGGACGTCGTCCTCGAACTGCTCGACCGCGAGAAGATCACCACCATGGTCATCACCCACGACGTCGACGAGGCGATCTACATGGCTGACAAGGTCGTCATGATGACCAACGGCCCCGGCGCGAAGGTGGGACAGGTGCTCGAGCTACCATTCGGTCGGCCGCGCGTGCGAGCCGAGGTCCTCGAACACCCCGAGTACTACAACCTGCGCGGCCAGCTCATCGGTTTCTTGGAAGAACAGGAACACGAAAAAGAAGCCGCCAAAAACGAAGCCGACGAATCCGCCAACGACCGCAAGGACGCCGCCGCCTGAGTTGAACAGACGCAAACCGATGATCCTCCCGACCAACAACACGCGACACGCCGTCTGCCCCTACTGCGGGGTGGGCTGTCGCGTCGCCGCCCGGGTCGGAGACGGAAAAGCCTCACGCATCAGCGCCACCAAGTCCATCGCCCCGAACTTCGGCCTGCTCTGCCAGAAAGGCGCACTGCTGGACAGCCCCGAGATATGGAACCCCGCCGGTCGACTCACCACGCCTCTCGTACGTGAAGAACGCGATCAGCCGTTCAAGCCCGTTTCCTGGGACGCCGCCGCCGCGTTCATCGCCGCGCGCCTCGATGCGCTACGCAAGGAACACGGCAAGGACACGCTCGCCTTCTACGGCAGCGGCCAGCTCGACACCGAAGCCTCCTACATCTTCACCAAGCTCTTCAAGGGTTCGCTCGGCACCAACAACATGGACACCAACAGTCGCCTGTGCATGTCCTCCGCCGCCGCGGCCTACACCATGACCTTCGGAGCCGACGCGCCGCCCGGCTGTTACGACGACATCCATCACGCCGATCTTTTCTTCATGATCGGCTCCAACATGGCAGCCAATCACCCCGTCCTCTTCACCAAGACCCGCAAACGCCTCGCCGCCAACCCCATGGCTCGCCTCATCGTCGTCGACCCACGCCGATCCGAATCCGCCGACGCCGCCCACCTGCACCTGCCCGTCAAACCCGGCGGCGACGTCGCGCTCGTCCAATACATCGCGCGCGAACTCATCCTCGCGGGCTGCGAAGACAAGTCTTTCATCGAACACGCCACACAAGGCTACACCGCCTACCGCGACGCCTTGCTGGCCCAGTCGCCCGACGTGCTCCTGCAAACCGCGGGCGTCGACGAACACCTGATGAGCGAAGCGGTGTCGCTGTTCATGCTCGCCGACAAGCGGCTCAGCTTCTACTGCCAGGGGTTGAACCAATCCACGCGCGGCGTCGACAAGAACATCGCCCTGATCAACCTGCACATGCAACTCGGCGAGGTCGGCCGCAAGGGCGCCGGCCCGTTCTCACTGACCGGCCAGCCCAACGCGATGGGGGGGCGAGAGGTCGGCTACCTCGCTCACCAACTGCCCGGTTACCGCTTCGTCGCCGACGCCGACCACCGCGCCGCCGTTGAGAAGCTATGGAACATTCCGAAAGGTTCGATCGATTCACGCCCGGGGCTCTCTGCCGTCGAGATGTTCGACGCCCTGGCACGCGGCGAAATCAAGGCCATCTGGAACGTCTGCACCAACCCCGCCGTCAGCATGCCCAACGTGGACCACGTCCACGCCGCGCTGCGCAACGCCGAGCTCGTCATCCATCAGGACTGCTACGACCAGACCGACACAGGCGCATTTGCCCACGTCCTCCTGCCCGCCGCCCAGTGGGGCGAGAAGACCGGCACGATGACCAACTCCGAACGCCTCGTCGCGCGCAGCGAGAAACTCTTCGACCCGCCCGGCCAGGCCATGCCCGACTGGTGGATCGCCGCGCTCGTCGCCCGCGCCATGGGCTTCAAGGGATACGACTACGTCACCGCCGAGCAGGTGTGGGACGAGCACCGCACGCTCACGCGTGGCACGCCCTGCGACCAGCACGGCATCACCAACCTCCGCCTGCTCGCCGGCCCCATCCACTGGCCGTGTCCCGATGACGATCACCCCGGCACACCCCGCCGTTACACCGACGGCCTGTTCCCCTCCGACTCCGGCCGCGCACGCTTCTTCGAACTCGAACCCGCCGAACCCGATGAATCGACCGACTCTCGCTACGATCTCATCCTCACCACCGGTCGCCACGCCGCCCAGTGGCACACCCGAACGCGCACCGGCAAAGTCCCCGAACTCGACCGCCAATACCCACGCCCCGTCATCGACATGAATCCTCACGACGCCGATCGGCTCGGCCTTGCCGACGGCGACACCGTCCGCCTGTACAGCCGTCGCGGCGCTTTCACCGGCCAGCTGCACGTCACCGACACCGTCCCACCCCGCACCGTCTTCACCACGTTCCACTTCGGCGACTCCTTCGCCCCCGAGGCAAACGCCAACCGTCTGACCAACGACGCGTTCGATCCCAAATCCAAGCAACCCGAATTGAAGTTCTGCGCCGTGCGCTGCGTGCCGGTTCTCGCCAACGAGCCGTCGCGACAGACCGCCGCGATGACCGAGGCAACCCCATGACGGACACGTCATTCACAGAAGACCAGACCCACTACCTGCAGGGTTTTGTGACCGGCGCGGACACCGGGCGCACGCTGCGCGGCCTGCCCACCTTCGCCGGTGCGCTCGACCAGCTCGTCGGCAAGCCCACCGACCTCACCGTCGGCACGACCGGCGCTACGGCGATCGGGCCCGACGCCATCCATCACGAAGCCCAGGCGCGAACAGAAGCCGAGGGCGGCAAGCTCTGCAAGGAAGAAAAGGCCAAACGCGACAAGAACGCGCTGGACATTTGGGACCAGATGAACGACGCCGCCGCCGCCGCACGCTTCCCCAAAGGGACCGACGTCTTCCTCTACAAGTTCCACGGCCTGTTCTACGTCGCCCCCGCGCAGGACTCCTACATGGCACGCCTGCGTTTCGCCGCCGGCATCATCAACAGCCACCAGATGCGAGGCGTCGCCGATCTCGCCGACCGATATGGCGGCGGCTACACCCACGTCACCACCCGCGCCAATCTCCAGATCCGTGAGATCGGCCCGGCCGACGGCGTCCGCCTGCTCACCGAACTCGAAGACCTGGGCATCGTCATCCGCGGTTCAGGCGGCGACAACCTCCGCAACATCACCGCCAGCCCCACCGCGGGCATCGACACACAGGAACTCATCGACACGCGCCCCCTCGCGCGACAGATGCACCACCACATCCTCCACCACCGCGAACTCTACGGTCTGCCGCGCAAGTTCAACATCGCCTTCGACGGCGGCGGCCGCATCGCCTCCGTCGCCGACACCAACGACATCGCCTTCATGGCCGTCCGCATCACCGAAGATCACGCCACCGACGACACGCCCCCCGGCGTCTACTTCCGCATGGAACTCGGCGGCATCACCGGACACAAGGACTTCTCACGAGACACCGGCGTGCTCCTTCGCCCCGACCAGTGCGTCCCCGCCGCCACCGCCGTCGTCAAGGCCTTCATCCGCCACGGCGACCGCACCGACCGCAAGAAAGCACGCCTCAAGTATCTGTTGGACAACTGGGGCTTCGAGAAGTTCATGGCCGAGGCCGAGAAGGACCTGCCGTTCGAATGGAAGACGGTTGATCTTGGTCGCTGCGCGCAGCGCGGCTCCGTCGATCACACCGGCCACATCGGCGTGCACCCACAAAAACAACCCGGCCTGAACTACATGGGCATCGCGCTACCGGTGGGGCGGCTCGAGACCGAGCAGATGCGCGGCCTGGCCGACATCGCCGACCGCTTCGGCTCCGGCACGATCCGCATGACCGTCTGGCAGAACCTGCTCATCAGCGACATCGAAGACAAGGACATCGACGCGGCGCGCGCCGCCGTCGAACAGCTCGGCCTGACCGACAGCGCCACCAGCTTCCGCGCCGGGCTCATCGCCTGCACCGGCAACGCCGGCTGCAAGTTCGCCGCGTCCGACACCAAGCATCACGCCATGCAGATCGCCGACCACCTCGAATCCCAGCTCACGCTCGACCAACCCCTCAACATCCACCTCACCGGCTGCCACCACTCCTGCGCCCAGCACTACATCGGAGACATCGGCCTGCTCGGCGCGAACGTCTCCGTCGAGGACGACACGGTCGAGGGCTACCACGTTTACGTCGGCGGCGGACACGGCGAGAACCAGGCCATCGGGCGCGAGGTGTTCCGCGACATCGCCGCCGACCACGCACCCGTCGTCCTCGAAGCCATGGTGCGCAGCTACCTCGAACAACGCGCCGACCCCGACGAATCGTTCCACGCCTTCACCAACCGACACGACATCGAAGAACTCAGGAACTATTGTCAGCCCCAGCTCACCGCCTCCGCGCGCAGCTGATCCAACGAGACGACAGCCATGACCGTTCCCATCCTTCCCGATTCCGCACCGTTCACACCCGCCCAGCGTGCGTGGCTGAACGGCTTCTTCGCCGGCCTGCTCAACATCGATCCGCAGGCGGCGCTGCAAACCGGCGTCAGCGCCGGTTCACCGTCCACCACCGCCGTCATCGACGCCCCGGTCGACGACATCGATCCCGACGATCCGCCGTGGCACGACTCCGCCCTCACCATCGACGAGCGCCTCGAGATGACCGAGTCCCGGCCAGCCAACGACAAGATGATGGCCGCCATGGCGCAGCTCGACTGCGGCTCGTGCGGTTACCTCTGTCGCACCTACGCCGACGCCATCGCCAGCGGCGATGAAGCCGACCTCACGCTCTGCGTGCCCGGCGGCAAAGAAACCTCCAAGACGCTCAAACAGATCGTCAAGCTCTCCGTCTCCGCGGGCGACAACGGCTCAGCATCGTCCGCCACCGCCGCAGCCCCCACCGAGACCGGCTACTCCCGCAAGAACCCCTTCCCCGCCACGCTCATCGACGTCAAGAAGCTGAACACCGAAGGCTCCGCCAAGGACGTCCGCTTCATCGCGCTCGATCTCGACGGCAGCGACCTGGCCTACAACGTCGGCGATGCGCTCGGCGTCTACCCCGAAAACTGCACCGATCTGGTCCGCGCGATTCTCACCACGGGCGGGTACACCGGTGACGAACCCGTTCCCACACCTACCGGTGACGTCACGCTCCGCGAAGCGCTCACCGCGCATTACTGCATTACCGAAGCCGATGAAGACCTGGCGCTGTGTCTCGCAGATTCGGCAACCGACCCCGACGAGGCGGCCGCACTGCGCAAGCTGGCCGAGTCCGACGCGCTGGATACCATGGACCTGCTCGACCTGCTTGAAAAGTTTTCGTCTGCAAGGCCCAAGCCCATCGACCTCGTCGAGAATCTCGCCGCGATCAAGCCCCGTCTCTACTCCATCAGTTCCTCACTCGCCGCCCACCCCAACGAGGTCCATCTCACCGTTGGCATGGTGCGCTACGAAACCAACGGCCGACAACGCAAGGGCGTCGCCTCCACTTACCTCGGCGAGCGCGTCGAGATCGGCGAGAAGGTCCGCCTCTACATCCAACCGGCGCACGGCTTCGCCCTGCCCGACGATCCGGCCACGCCCATCATCATGGTCGGACCCGGCACCGGCATCGCACCCTTCCGCGCCTTCCTCGAACAGCGCGCCGCCGACAACGCGCCCGGCAAGAACTGGCTCTTCTTCGGAGACCAATGCCGGGCGACCGACTACCTCTACGAGAGCGAGATGACCGCGTACCGGGACAGCGGACTATTAACGCGCATCGACACCGCCTTCAGCCGCGACCAGGCCGAGAAGGTCTACGTCCAGCACCGCATGCTCGAAGACGCCGAGACCCTCTGGCAATGGCTACAGGACGGCGCACACTTCTACGTCTGCGGCGACGCGTCGCGCATGGCCAAGGACGTCGATGCCGCGCTCCACACCATCACCGAATCGCAGGGCGGCCTGTCCCCCGACGAAGCAAAGGCGTACATCAAACAGCTCGCAACGGACAACCGCTACCAGCGTGACGTGTACTGATCTTGTTCGGCGTGGAGAGCGGTCGCGTGTCAGCCCGGTGAATCGCCGTTTTGCGAGAAGATGTCCAGTTGTGTTGTCTGCAGGAAGTCGTTGACCAACAGATCCAGTTCCAGCAGTCGCTCGTGCAGCGGGCAGGGATCGTTGTTGCCGCACCAGCCGGGCCCGAACGGACAAATGAGCGAATCGTCGGGTCGTTCGAAGACGACGGCGATGTCGTAAAGGCTGATCTCGGCGGGGGGGCGTGCCAGCGCGTAGCCACCACCCGGCCCGGGTGCGCCGCTGACCAGGCCGTGCTGTGAAAGCGTGGTCAGCAGCTTGGCGGTGAGGGTTTGGGGCAGATTCCGTGCTTTGCCGATTTCGGCCGACGAAAGCCGCGTGCCCTCATCGTACACCTCGGCCAATCGGCTCATCGCCGCGATCGCGTTCTGTGTGCTCTTGCCGTACTTGATCATCCCGGAGCCATCTTAGTTATTTTCGACGCGCTCGGTACCCGCAAAAATGGGGATCGCGATCTTCAGCCCAACGGTGAACACCATCAACCCGAACGCCCAGATGCCCGCGGTGATGCGCCACTCGGTGATCGACGGTGTGTACTCCACCACCTCGTGCAGCGTACTCGGCACGAACGCCGGGATGATCAGGCCCATGCCCTTCTCGATCCACAAGCCAACGAACGCACACACGCACGCGACCACCAGCAGCCGCTTGTTCTCGTACATCCGCGGCTTGAGCAGCAGCAGCGCCGCGACCACGGTCAGCACGATGCTGGTCCAGATCCACGGCACCAAACCGCTCTTGCCGTGCAGACCGAAGTAGAGGTACTCCGCGGCCGCGAGGTGCGAACCACCGGTGTAGAAAATGGTGAAGATCTCGCTGACGATCATCAGCAGGGAGATCAGGATGGTGATACGCATGATGTTGACGAGTGTCTTGATGGGGCGGTCGCTGATGCGGATGCCGCCCAGCTTCTGCATCGCCAGCAGCGCCAGCACGATGAACGCCGGCCCGGAGACGAACGCGCTGGACAGGAACCGCGGCGCCATCAGGGCGGTGTTCCAGAACGGCCGGCCGCCCAGGCCGCAGTAGAGGAACGCGGTGACCGTATGGATCGAGATGGCCCAGATGATCGAGACGTACACGAACGGCAGGTACCAGCGCTTGGCGGGCCGTTCCCCTCGGAATCGCATGTACAGCAGGTAGCCGGCGATGTGGAGGTTCAGCAGGAGGTAGCCATTGAGCACGATCACGTCCCACGTCAGCATCGACATCGGCCAGTTGAACCGCCCGATCCCGGGGATCAGGTGGAAGAAACGATCGGGTCGGCCAAGGTCGACCGTCACGAACAGCAGGCACATGAAGATCGCCGCCACGGCCAACAGCTCACCGACGATCACGATGTCGTGCATCTGCTCGTCGCGGTAGAGGTACGCGGGAATCACCATCATCACCGCACCGGCCGCGACACCCACCATGAACGTGAAGTTGGCGATATACATGCCCCACGAGACGTGGTCGGACATGCCCGTTACCGCCATGCCGTCGCGCACCTGCACCGCCCACGCGTGCACGCCCACGAGACACACCGCGGTCAGCAGGGTCATCCACCCGTAGAACAACGGCGAGCCGTCGGTCGCCATCTTCAGCGAGCGCCCGACGAAACGCGGGTAGCTGATCAGGTGGCCGGGCGCGGCGTTTTCGGCCGGTGCGGGTTCGGTGCTCATGCGAGGGGCTCCTTGGTGAGCGTGAGCAGTAAACGGGTCGGCTCGATCGCGTCGAGATCGTGCGGCGTGTCTGGCGGCATCACCAGCCAGTCGTTCGGCCCCATCTCGCGCGTTTCACCGTCCACACCGAAGCGGAGCCGACCGTCGAGGACCTGCACCACCGCGACATAGGGCGCGCGGTGTTCACTGAGCGACTGGCCGGCGTCCATGGCAAAGAGGATCTGCCTTAACGCCTCGGTGTTGACGAGCGGCTTGCTGACGGTGGCCCCGGACTGGACGGGCGCGGTTTCCAACAGGTTCGCGTAAACGGTGTTTTCGGTTGTATACAGCGCCTGGGCCATGGGTTTTACTCGTCGAAGAAGTAGAAGAACTGTGGCTTGGTGCCGAGCTCTTCCTTGAGCACGAACACGCGCTTGTTGTCCAGCACGTAACGGATTTCCGATTCGGGATCGAGCAGGTTGCCAAACACGCGGGCGCCCGTCGGGCACGCCTCCAGGCACGCCGGCAGCCGGCCCTCGCGCGTGCGGTGCAGGCAGAAGGTGCATTTCTCCATCGTGCCGCGCGGCCGGATGCGATTGGACAGGTAGCCCTGGTCGGGATTGATCTGCTCGGCGGGCACCGCGGGCTTGGTCCAGTTGAATCGGCGGGCGTGGTAGGGACACGCCGCCTCGCAGTACCGGCAGCCGATGCACCAGTTATAGTCCACCACCACAATCCCGTCGTCTTCCTTCCACGTGGCCTCGACCGGGCAGACGTGCACGCACGGCGGGTTGTCGCACTGCTGACACTGCACGGGCATGTAGTACTTGTCCGTCTGGGGTACGGGGTGGTCGTAGTCGGCGTTGCCCTTGTCCAGGTCGACGCTGCCCTTGCTCATCTCGAGTACACGGATGTAGCTGTTGTTGCTGGCGCGGTCGTGGTTGTTCTCTTCGTGGCAGGCCTGGGCACACTTGCGGCAGCCGATGCAGATCGACAGGTTCAGCGCGTAGCCGAATCGCACGCCCGGCCGGGGCCGGTAGTCGTTGATGGTGACGTCGGCGCCGTAGTCTTCCTTCGTCTCGGCCTGAAGACGATGGATCACGGTCTGCAACTCGTCGGGGCCCAACTCCTTGTAGTGCTTCTGCAGAAACTCATCGACGCTGGTCTCTTCCGCGGCCCATTCGACGATGGGGCTGATCGCGGCGGCAAACGCGGCGGCGCCGAGCGTCACGCCCGTGGCCTTGAGGACGGTGCGCCGCGAGATGTTGTTCAACACCGGCAGCGAGGTTTTGTTTCCATCACTCATGGCCGGCCTCCTCATCGGTGTGGGTGTCGTGAACATCGTCGCGGAGGAAGCGATCGTTGGGTCGCAGCACGGGCATGACCTGCGGGAACTGCGGGGCGTGCGCGTCGTGACAATCGACGCAGTGGTTGCGGTAGCGCCCGCCCCTGGTCAGGTCCCAGTAGCCGACCATGCCGCCGTGCGTACCGTTCTGGTAATCACGGAACTGTGGTCCGTGACACTGGGCACAGAGCCGCATGGAATCGGCAAACGCGAGCGGACGCCCGTCGGCCAGGCGCAGCTGTTGATAGTCGTCACGGTTGTGACACGACAGGCAGCTGAGCTCACCGTGCCGGGTGGTCAGGCCCTGGTGGAACTCGGTCAACTGGGCGCCGTCATGAAGCAGCGGATTGGCCGGCCGCGTGGCGTGGCACGTGGAGCAATTCGCGGTGATGGGCTTTCCCTCGGCGTCGCGTCGGCCGGTGTCGATGGTGGGGGGGCCATCGGGCTGACGGATGATGACGGGGTGCCGGGCAACGTGCGGCGAGTCGGCCGATGGCGTGGGAGCGGGTTGTTGCAGCGTGGTGCTGGCACGCAGGATCACCACGACCGAGACAATGATCCCCAGAGGGATCAGCAGATTAGGCCAGCGATGGTTGGATCGGGGCACGTTTCGGACTCCTTGCCGGTGACCGCGGGACATGGCTCAACTGCTCCGGAAACAAAGCTACCGGTTGCGACTCAAATATTCAAGAGAAATTGATCTTTATTTCTTGATATAATTCAGATCAGTCGGTACTTTCACAATCAGAGGGTCGATCACACGCCCTCGCAGGAGATCGTCTATGCCCGTCAGTGGACTGGTCGCGACCGTTCGTGATGCAGCCGATCTTGAGCCGGCCAGGGATGCGCTGGCGTCTCATCCGTGCGTCACCGTCGGTCCCATCGAAGCCCATCGCAT
>JANQJT010000315.1 GCA_028281485.1 Phycisphaeraceae bacterium | reverse complement strand
GCTGGTGGGAGCCGTTGTCGTGAGCGGGGGTGTTGGTGTCGGGTGGCGAGGGGGGCACGTCGTCGCCGACCAGGCGCAGGTGCGGCTTGCCAGGCGGATCGACCGGCGGGATGTTGTGTGAATCCGACATCTCAAGATTCGGATCGGCACAACGGGGGAACTGATTTAGGTGGTGTTGCCGAAACGCAACGCGTTTGGGCGGGTCGGGCGGGTTGTGTGGCGTGCGGGCACGCGAAAGCGACCGATAAGCCGATCAGTCGCGGGCCTGCACGGTCAGGTGATCGAGCATCTCGGCGATCGACAGCTGGGCGAGGGAGGAGACGACGAGGTCTGCGTCGGCGAAGTCGCTGGAGGCGGTCATCTCAGTGGGCACGGCGACGGCGAGCATGCCGGCGGCCTTGGCGGCGGTGATGCCGTTGAGCGAATCCTCGAAGACGAGACAGCGGCTGGGCTCGACGTCGAGCTTCTCGGCGGTCTTGAGGTAGGGGTCGGGCTCGGGCTTGTGGTGGGTGGTGTCTTCGCTGCAGATGTGCGTGGGCAGGCGGCGGAGCAGGCCGAGGCGACCGAGGTGGCCGGCGACCCACTCGCGGCTGGAGCCGGAGCAGACGGCCAACCGCAGGCCCATCTGCTCGGCTTCGTCGATGCGATCAACGACGCCGGGCAGGACGGGGAGGCTTTCGACCTCTTCGAGTGATTCGGTGCGGACGCGGCGGGTGATTTCGTCGCGATCGATGGGTTGGCCGGTGAGCTTGGCGATCTGGCCGGGGAAGTCGGCGTAGTGCGAACTGCGACCGAGGATCTCGATCCAGTGTTCGATGGGCAGTTCCAGATTGTGTTGTTCGAAGGCCCGTCGCCAGGCGTTGTATTGCGGCATTTCGGTCTCAAGCACAAGACCGTCGAAATCAAAGATCACTGCTTCGATCATGTCTGTCCTCTTAACTGCTTTATGGCGGCGGCGCGGTCGGGAGCCTTGAAGACCGCCGAGCCCGCGACGATGGTGTCGACCCCCGCTTCACGCGCGGCGGGGGCGGTTGTGGGATCGAGTCCGCCGTCCATCTCTAGACGTATATCATCGGGTAATCGTTCGGCGATCCATCGTGTTTTTTCCAGCACCTCGGGGATGAACGATTGGCCGCCGAAACCGGGGTTGACGCTCATGACGAGCACGAGATCGACGTCTTCCAGGACGTGCTCGATGGCCTGGGCGGGCGTGGGGGGATTGATGGAGATGCCGACGTCGCAGCCGGTGTCGCGGATGTGCCGGATGACGGTGTGCTCGTCGTGCTCGGTGCGGCCGGCGGTGGGTTCGATGTGGAAGGTGATGCAGTTGGCCCCGGCCTCGGCGAAGGGATCGGCGTAGAGCTCGGGGTTGGTCATCATCAGGTGCACGTCGAGGTAGAGATCGGGGAAGCGTTCGCGCAGTGCGGCGACGGTGGCCGGGCCCATGGTGACGTTGGGAACGAAGTGGCCGTCCATGATGTCGACGTGGATCGCGTCGGCGCCGGCGGCCATGACGTCGGCGACGTCGTCACCCATGGCGGCGAAGTCGCTGGCGAGGATCGACGGCAGCACGAGGGGCAGCTGTGGGGGGTTCTTCAACAGGTCGGGGATATCACTCATGGCGACGGCATTGTAGCGAACCGTCGGGAAAGATCACTGGGTGCGGGCGCGCAGCTCTTTGATCATGCCGGGCGGGACCTGGCCGCCGAGTTTGCGACAGGTTTCCACGTCGGTCAACGCCAGTTCGTAACGCCCCATCTCTGCGTGCAAAACGCCTCGTTTGAGATAGGCTCGCGGGTATTGGGGGGCCTGGTTGATGAGGCGCGTCATCTCGTCAATCGCGTGTGCGGGCTCTTTGCGATTGTAATAGATGCTGGCGCGTTGTTCGTACGCAAACACAAAGCTCGGATCGAGATCGATGGCGTGCTGGAAATCTTCGAGGGCCTGGTCGAGACGGTTGAGTTTGATCATCGCGACGCCGCGATTGCTCCAGACCTGTGGATTCGTGGGGTGTTGGCTTGTGAGCCGGTCGAAAACACGCGTGCCGGTTTCTTGCCGACCGCGCGCGATCTCGTTGATACCCAGTAGCGAGTTGATCTTGATGTCGTCGGGCGAGCGACGCGACGCTTCGCGGATGTCGATTGCGGCGAGCTCGTATTGCTCGATCTCGTGATAGGCGGCGCCGCGCTGGAACCAGAATTGGGTCTCTTCACCGGCCAGTTGGATCGCGCGGCTGCTGTAGGGGATCGAGTCCCGGAAGCGCCCCATCGTCATCAGCAGGCGCCCGACGCGGCCCTGATCGAGAGCGCTGTTGGGGACGGCCTGGGCGCACTTCGTCGCGTGGATCAGCGCCCGATCGTACTGTTGGATGCCCTCGAAGTAATCCGCTGCCAGATCGTTGGCGCGATAGTCATCCGGCGCCTTGGCCAGGAGCCGGTCGATCTGTGGGGTGACGTCGGCGTTGGGGTTCTGCATGACGTTGACGCGGATGCGCCAGCTGAGGGCCTTGGTGTTGTCGGGTTCGAGCCGCAGCGCCTGATCGAGGTCGCGCAGGGCGCTGGTGTAGTCCTGCTTCTTGATCCAGCATTCGGCGCGCAGGATGTAGGCCAGGGGGTTTTCGTTGTCGGCGAAGATCGAGAGTGTCGTGTTTTGCATCGCGGCGTCGACGTCGCCCCTGGCCAGGGCAATCCCGCCCATCTTGTATCGGATAGCCGGATTGCCGGGACTTTCTTTGAGCGCTGCTTCGAGATCGGTCTGCGCCCTGTCCCATTGTCCCGTCGCCATGAACAGCTCGGCGCGCGTCATCACTGTGATAAATGCCCTGTCGCTGAACTTGACGGCCTTTTCGATATCGGCCAGGGCTTTGACTTGCTGGTCCAGTTGTATGTAGCAATGTGTACGAACGAAGTAGGGCTCGAACTTGTCGGGGCTGAGAGCGACGGCGCGGTTGGCGTGTTTCAACGCGGTGTGCGCTTTGCCCTCATTGAGACTCACACGGGCCTTCATGGCGTGGTAGCTGCCGTCGGTCGGCGCCATAAGGATGGCCTTGTCGATGTACTGATGCGCAGCGGCGTAGTCCTCCAAGTGGATGTGGATCAGCGTGTAGACGCTGTAGGCGCGGGCGTCGCCGGGGTTGTCGGCGATGGTGTGGGCGATGAGTCGGGTGGCCGGGTCGGTGAAGCCGTTGCGCGCCATGGCCATGGCCAGCTCGCGCCGGACCAGCGGATCGGCGGGCTCGAGTTCATCGGCGTATTGCAGCGGGCCCAGGGCCTGTGTGAACTCGAAAGTCTCGTTGTGAAGATAGCCGAGCAGGTAGTGCAGCACGGGCTCACCGGGCCACTGCTCCAGCGCCTCCTCGACCGTCTTCTTCGCGTCGCGGTAGCGGTTGGCATCACGGAGCAGAGAGATCCGATTGAGATAGAGATCGAACGACGGGCCGAGCATGTTGACGACGCGGTCGAGCCGCTTGAGCGCTTGGTCGTACTCCTTGCGGCTGAGGTGGACGAGATAGAGGTTGTAGTAGGCGTCGGTGAAGTCGGTATCGAGATCGATGGCCTGATCGAAGTCGGCCTTGGCCCGATCCATCTCGTCGATGCTGTAGTAGAGCTCGCCGCGATAGTTGAAGTAGCCGGGGTTCTCGGGTTCGAGTTCGATGGTTTTCGACGCGTCGCGCAGAGCGGCGGGCATCTGGCCGACCTCGTAATAGAGTCGGGCGCGCTCGTAATAGGCCTCGACGTAATCCGGCTTGAGCTGAACGGCGGTATTGAGGTGCTGGAGCGCTTCCTTGCGTGCCCCGCGCTTGTTGGCTTCGCGGTAGCGCGCCATCGCGGCGTGGGCCTGGATCTGGAGGCGCTCCTGGGCGGCTTCGTAGGCGCTGGGCTTGTCTTCTTCTGCCACGGCGGACGGCTGGGCCAGGCCCAGACCGATCGCGCAGGACAAGGCGATGCAAAACACTCGAAAGAAAATGGTGCGGAAAGGCATGGAGACTCCCCCGCGGGCTGATGGGTGTCGGTACGACAATTATACAACACGGACCGGGTGTGCAAAAAGAAAGTACGCCCGGCGGTGTTGATGCGTCCGAGGGGCGTCAAAATGTGACAGAAACGGCGTGTCAGAGCGAGCCGTACCGCTCGCGTTTGGCCTGGAGCTGCTTGGCGAACCATTGGACGGACTTGGTGTTGGCTGGATCGAGCACGGAGGCTTCCTTGAGAGCAACGCCGACAGTTTAGCAACACGATATGTGAATGAAAAAGGCGCGATCCGAAGACCGCGCCCTTGTGTGTTTGATCGTTCTATTGCGAGGCTCAGGCGTCGGTGAGCACGTCGACCGCGGCGAAGGCCTTGCCCTCGAGCATGGCCAGGGAGGCCCCCCCGCCGGTGGAGACGTGGCTGACTTGGTCGGCGAATCCGAGTTGCTGCACGGCCGCGGCGCTGTCGCCGCCACCGATGATGCTAACGGCGTCGGCGTCGGCGATGGCCTGGGCGACGGTCTTCGTGCCTTCATCGAAAGGCGGCATCTCGAACACGCCCATCGGGCCGTTCCACACGACGGTCTTGGCGTCCTTGATCATGTCGGCGAACAGCTTGATGGTCTCGGGGCCGATGTCCAGGCCCTGGAAGCCGTCGGGGATCTGACCGGCGGGCACGACCTGCTTGTTGCAGTCGCCGGAGAAGTCGTCGCCGCAGTGGTTGTCGACGGGGAGGACGAGCTTGTCACCGCCCTTTTCGATCAGCTCCTTGGCGAGGTCGACCTTGTCGGGTTCGACCAGGGAGTCGCCGACGCTGCCGCCGGTGGCCAGGGAGAAGGTGTACGCCATCGCGCCGCCGATGATCACCTTGTCGCAGATGTCCAGCAGGTTGTTGATGACGTTGATCTTGTCGGAGACCTTGGCGCCGCCGAGGATGGCGACGAAGGGGCGAGCGGGGTTGGCGATGGTGTCGGAGAGGTACTTGATTTCTTTCTCGACGAGTGTGCCGACGGTCTTGGGCTTGTCGCCCATGGCCTTGGGCACGGCGAACATGGAGGCGTCGGTGCGGTGGCAGGTGCCGAACGCGTCGTTGCAGTAGACGTCGGCCAGCGCCGCGAGCTCGGCGCCGAATGCGGCGTCGCCCTTCTTTTCGCCCTTGTTGAAACGCAGGTTCTCGAGGACGAGGACGTCGCCGTCGTTCAATGCCGCGGCCTTGGACTTGGCGTCGTCGCCGACGGTGTCGGTGGCGAAGGCGACGTCCTTGCCGAGAAGCTCGCCGAGACGGACGGCGGCGGGCTTCATGGAGAACTTCTCATCGCCGGGCTCGCCCTT
>JANQJT010000283.1 GCA_028281485.1 Phycisphaeraceae bacterium | reverse complement strand
GCCGAAGCCCTCACCCTCGCCCGCTGGCTCCGCAAGGAAAACACCTCACACATCCACGCACACTTCGGCACCAACTCCGCCACGGTCGCCATGCTCGCCTGCCGCTACGCCGATCTCACTTACTCCTTCACCATCCACGGCCCGGAAGAGTTCGACCAACCCGTCGCCCTTTCGTTACCCGAAAAGATCACCCGCGCCGCCTTCGTCGTCGCCATCAGTCACTTCGGCCAAAGCCAGGTCTTCCGCTGGTGCCCCTACGACCAGTGGCACAAGGTCCACGTCGTCCGATGCACCGTCGATCCCGCCTACCTCGACACAACTCCCCAAACCCTACCCACAGAACCCAACCTTGTCTGCGTCGGGCGGCTCGGCCCCGAGAAGGGACAGGAGCGCATGGTCGAGGCCTGCGCCCTGCTCCGTGACCGCGGCGTCGACTTCCACCTCACGCTCGTCGGCGGCGGCGTCTTCACCGACCGCACCCAACAACTCATCGACTCGCTCAACCTCACCGACCGCATCACCATCACCGGCTGGGTCGACCAGCAACGCGTCCGCGACGAGATCAACCGCGCCAAGATCATGGCCATGCCCACCTTTGCCGAGGGTTTGCCCGTTGTCTTCATGGAGTCGCTGGCCATGGGTCGGCCCGTGCTCTCCACTTACGTCGCCGGCATCCCCGAACTGGTCGTGCCGGATGACACCGGTTGGCTCATCCCCGCCGGCAGCGTCGAAGCCATCGCCGGCGCCATCGAACAAGCCCTCGCCACACCGCAAGACACACTCGAGCGCATGGGCGCCGCCGGCCGCGAGCGCACCGCCGCCATGCACAACGCCGCAACCGAGGCCGCCAAGCTCCAGGCCCTGTTCAACCAACTCGCTTGACCACCCAACCGACCATCGCCGACCGCATCGTCTCACGCCTCAGCCGTGTCACGTCCGGCGGTTCGCTCATCCCCGAGATCGATGGCCTACGCTTCGTCGCCGTGCTCGGTGTCTTCCTCTACCACGTTCAGGAAGTCGTCAACAACCCCGGCACCTACCACTACGCCCACGCCGACCCCACCGGCGGCCCGATCGGTCAGTGGATGACGCAGGTCATGTCCGGCGGGTGGACCGGCGTTCGCCTGTTCTTCATGATCAGCGGATTCATACTCGCGCTGCCGTTTGCGCGATACCACATGGCCGGCGGCAAGCATGTCGGCCTCGGTCGCTACCTCAAGCGTCGCGTCCTGCGCATCGAGCCGCCTTACCTGATCTGCCTGATCATTCTGTTTGCCTCGCAGGTCGCTCGCTTCGGCACCGACTGGTTCGACAAAACTGACCACCTGCTGGCCACCATGTTCTACGCCCATAACACCGTCTACAGCGCCTTCTCTCCCATCAACGTCGTCGCGTGGTCGCTGGAGGTGGAGGTGCAGTTCTATCTGATGGCGCCGCTGCTGGCGATGGTCTTCAAGATCCAGCCCGCCGCGCTGCGACGCGGCTTCCTGCTCATATCAATCATCGGCTTCGCCATCGCCTCTCACGCCGTCGTCGACAACGAGTTCTGGCTTCGCAACCTCCTGCCGTTCCACCTGCACTACTTCCTCGTCGGCTTCCTCCTGGTGGACCTGTTCATCACGCGCCCGCCCGCCGAGCGCGGCTCGCTCGCCTGCGACGCGCTGGCTGTCCTCGGCCTGATCGGCATGTTCCTGTTCCCCGCCTACGCGCCGCTCAGGGACTACGGCATCGTCCTCGCCGTCGGCCTGCTCGGCGTCGGCACGCTCTGGGGCAGCGTGTGGCGCACCGTCATGCGTAACCGATGGATCGTCGTCGCCGGCGGCATGTGTTACACCATCTACCTCTACCACTTCACCATCATCAAGGCCCTGGCCAGACCCCTGCTCAACCGCATTAACGATCAGCCACAAGAACTCCAGATCCTCCTTCTCGCCGCGCTTACTTTCCCCGCGGTCTACCTGATCGGATCGATGCTGTTTGTCGCCTTCGAGAAACCGTTCATGCACCGCGACTGGCACACAAAACTCTGGCGCGTAGTCACGCGCTCGCGCACGCAACCCAACGCCGTGGAGGCCGACTGACATGTGCGGCATCGCCGGCGCCGTCGGCCCCATCACAGATCGCGTCCTCGACGCCGTGTCGCGCGCCCACGACGCCCTGCAACACCGCGGTCCCGACGCCGCCGGCCAGTGGCACCACGCGCCCGACGGCAACGGCGTCGCCCTCGCCCACCGTCGACTCGCCATCATCGATTTGTCGGCCGACGGCGCGCAGCCCATGCGCCACGCGCCCACCGGCAACGCCATCGCCTTCAACGGCGAGATCTACAACTACCGCGCCCTCCGCGACGAACTGAAAACACTCGGCCACGCCTTCCACACCCAAACCGACACCGAGGTCATCCTCGCCGCCTACGCCCAGTGGGGCGCCGACTGCCTCGATCGCTTCAACGGCATGTTCGCCTTCGCCCTCTGGGACAAAGCAAAACAAACCTGCCTGCTGGCGCGCGACCGCCTCGGCATCAAACCCCTCTACTACACGCACCACAACGGCACGCTCCTGTTCGCCTCCGAGCTCCGCGCCCTGCTCGCCACCCAGCTTATCCCTCGCACGCTCGACCCCGCCGCACTAAGCACCTATCTCTGGAACGGCTTCGTCGTCGGCCCCAACACCATCATCGACGGCGTCCGCCTCCTGCCCGCCGGCTCACACGCCACCGTCGACGCCACCGGCCAGCTCAGCCCCATCGACATTTACTGGCGACAACCCATCGCCGGCGACACCCACACCGACACCGACGAACTCCGCGACGCACTCGAACAATCCGTCTCGCTCCGCCTCGTCGCCGACGTGCCCCTCGGCGTCTTCCTCTCCGGCGGCGTCGACTCCAGCGCCCTGGCCGCGCTGGCCGCTCGCGTCAGCGACCGACCCGTTCAGACCTTCAACATCAGCTTCGACGAGCCCGAGTTCGACGAGTCCCCCTACGCCCTGCGCGTCGCCGAAGCCATTCGATCCGAACACCACGACATCCGCCTCACCGAACAACGGTTCGCCGCGCAGCTCGACGACGCGCTCGTCTCCATCGATCAGCCCACCTTCGACGCGATCAACACCTACTTCGTCAGCCGCGCCGTACGCGAGGCCGGCCTCACCGTCGCGCTGGCCGGCACCGGTGGCGACGAGCTGTTCGGCGGATACGCCAGCTTCCACGAGGTCCCCCGCAGCGCAAACGTCGCACGCTGCGCCGCCTTCATCCCCGGCCCGATCCGACGCGCTCTCGCCGCCGCCGTCGCACGCATCAAGACCGGCAAGCCCGGCGCCGTCAAACCCCAGACACGCTGGGGCAAGCTCGCCGACGCGCTCGACACACGCGGCAACCTCCTGGCCATGTACCAGGTCTCCTACGGCCTGTTCACCCACGACTTCCTCGACCAGCTCACCCTCCACACCAACGCCCACACCCACTACGGCCTGACCGACACCATCACCGACGACCTCACCGACCGGTCTATCGGTTCCGATCCCCTCACCGCCGTCTCACGCTTCGAACAAACCCTCTTCCTCGGCCAGCGCCTGCTGCGCGACACCGACGCCGCCTCCATGGCCGTCGCGCTCGAAGCCCGCGTGCCCCTGCTCGATCACCACATCATCGAAGCCCTGGCCAAACTCGACCCGCAAACACGCTTCCACCCGCTCGGTCGCAAGCAGCTGCTCCGCGACCTGGCGCTCGGCGACGTCGACCCGACCATCTTCGATCGCCCCAAGTCGGGCTTCGTCCTCCCGCTCGACGTCTGGTGCCGCCGCAAGCTCGACCCCGTCCTCGATGACACGTTCAACGACGAGCGGCTGTGCACATCGGTCGGCCTGAACCCCAAGGCGGTCGGCCGGCTGTGGTCCAGCTACACCGCCGGCGCGCCCGGCCTCTACTGGTCGCGCGTCTGGGCGCTCTACGTCCTGCTCAACTGGTGCCGCACCCACGGAGTATCACTGTGACCCAGACCGGCCGACGCTACTGCCTCATCAGCCCCTGCCGCGACGAGGCCGACTACATGGTCCGCACACTCGAGACCGTCACCGCCCAGTCTCAGCCCCCCACGCGCTGGGTCATCGTCGACGACGGCTCGACCGACGCCACACCCGACATCCTCCGCGACTGGGCGGCGCGTTACGACTACGTCCACATCGTCACCCGCGCCGATCGCGGCAAACGCAGGGTCGGCCCCGGTGTCATCGAAGCGTTCTACGCCGGCTACGAAACCATCAACCCCGACGACTTCGACTTCGTCTGCAAGCTCGACCTCGATCTCGACCTGCCCCCGCGCTACTTCGAGACCCTCATGGACAAGATGCACGCCGAGCCGCGCCTCGGCACCTGCTCCGGCAAGCCCTACATGCCCATCGACGGCGAGCTCGTCAGCGAGAAATGCGGCGACGAAAACTCCGTCGGCATGACCAAGTTCTACCGCACCGCCTGCTTCCAACAGGTCGGCGGATTTGTCCGACAGGTCATGTGGGACGGCATCGACGGCCACCGCTGCCGCATGCTCGGCTGGATCGCCGCCTCCTACGACGAACCCGACCTCCGCTTCACCCACCTGCGGCCCATGGGCTCCAGCCACAGGGGACTGTGGACCGGACGCATGCGACACGGCTTCGGACAGTACTTCATGGGCACCGGCCTGGCCTACATGACCGCCAGCGCCCTGTTCCGCATGACGCGCCCGCCCCTGATCGTCGGCGGCCTGGCCATGTGGTGGGGCTACGTCCGATGCCTCTTCCAGCGCCCCGCGCGCTACGACGATCTGGATTTCAGAAAGTTCCTCCGGCGATACCAGTGGCGCTGCCTCTTGAAAGGCAAGGCCGCCGCCACCGCCCAACTCAACGCCCAGCAACAAACCGCCTGGAATCCCCCCACGACCGCATGACCACCGCCTCAATCCAACCCGAATCCGCTGCGCCTCCGGTCGTCACACTGCACGGCATCGACTTCCACGTGCTCACCGAAGACCAGACCAATCAGCGGATCATCCAGGCCATCGCTGTCGGGCGGGGCGGTTGGGTCGTCACCGCCAACCTCGACCACCTCCACCGCCTCAAGACCGATCCTTCTTATAAGCAGCTGTGCCAGCCCGCCGACCTCGTCGTCGCCGATGGCATGCCCCTCGTCTGGGCCTCGCGCATCCAGGGCACACCGCTGCCCCAGCGCGTCGCCGGGTCGGCCATGGTCACCTCGCTGGCCGTTCTCGCCGGTCAACACCGTCGCAGCATCTTTTTCCTCGGCGGTGAGCCCGGTGTCGCCGAGCAGGCCGCCGAAAAACTCAAGAACGACTGCCCCGGCCTCGTCGTCGCCGGTACCTACTGCCCGCCGATGGGATTCGAAAACGATCCAGCCCAGATGCAGCAGATCGAACAACGGCTCGCCGAATCCAAACCCGATATCGTCTACGTCGCCCTGGGCTCACCCAAGCAGGAGCGTCTGATAACTCAGCTGAGACCGCTCCTGCCGGCCGCTTGGTGGATCGGCGTCGGCATCAGCTTCAGCTACATCGCCGGTCACGTCACCCGTGCCCCAGCCTGGATGCGGAAAACCGGTCTGGAATGGATTTTCAGACTCCTGCAAGAACCCAAGCGCCTGTTCCGTCGTTACCTCATAGTGGGCATCCCGTACGCCCTGCGGCTGCTGACGACGGCCTTCCTGTCGCGGTTCCGCTCTCAGAGGGGCGGTTAAAATGCCGATGATGGCCCATATCGGCACCGGATTCGCTCGTGTTGGGAGTTGGTTAGCAATCGCGATAAACGCTTTGGTGACGCTATGATAGAGGATCGATCCGATCGGTCCGACGTGATCGCGCCGCTCGGTGTGCCCCCGGCACGCCGTCATCGGTGGGGAAGCAGGTGATGGAAGCAATCAATCAACAGCGATCTTCACAACGCGCCCAGCCCATGGATGCGCAATGGGTTCGGCTGTTGCATGACCGCCTGCGCGCCGTCGTCCTGCTGGCCGGCTCGGTCCGCTCCAACACCTTCGATCGCCACCTCGATCGCTCTCCGCTCGATCTTCCCATCGATGACAACACCACGCTCCTGGCCTTCTGGCAACAGCAGGTCCAGCAATTCGCGCGGCAGATCGATCGTGCCCAACTACAGATACGCGTCATGGTCTCCGCTGACGGCCACGCCCCCTCGGTCACCGGCCCCGCCGACGCCGCCCCCGTCGCCATCGAATCCGACACCGCCACCCTCCGCGGCACCGCCGGCCTGCTCCGCGACGCCACCGAACAATACCACGACGACGACTACATCCTCGTCGCCAACGGTCTCCAGCTCCTGCTCGAACCCCTCGCCGATCTCGTCGCCGCGCTCTGCCGGCGCAACGCCGATATCGCCATCGTCTCTCACAAGGACGGCACGCCTTCGGGCATGATGCTCATCCGCTGCGCCGCGCTCCGCTCGGTTGCGCCCATCGGCTTCGTCGACCTCAAGGAACAGGCCCTGCCCCAGATCTCAGAAAAGCACAAGGTCATGGTCCTCGACCTGGACACCCCCAGCGGCATGCCCATCCGCAACGTCACCGACTACCTGGGCGCCCTGCGCCGCCACCACCGCCGAATCGCCGGACAGGACAACATCCACGACGCGTTCGCCGAGACCTGGCAGCGACGCTTCAACATCATCGAGCCCGGCGCCACCGTCGCCCCCGACGCACGCGTTCACAACTCCGTCGTCCTCCACGGCGCACACGTCGCCGGCGGCGCCAACGTCGTCAACTCCCTCGTGCCCGGCGGACAGACCGTCAAACGCGGCGACGCCGTCGTCGACCAGATGGTCGGCGTCAAAGACGACACAGCGAGGGGCAACTGACCATGGCTCTGCGCACCTGGCAACGCAACGGCTGGTCCAACCGCCACATCGCCGCCGCGGGACTCATGGTCCTCGTCGGCTTCATCGCCACACGCGACGCCTGGCGCGACATCTACTACCTCGCCACCAACGATCCCGAGAACAGCCACATCGTCCTCGTCCTCCTCATCGCGCCCTGGCTGCTGTACATCCGACGCGCACGCTGGCGTCAGTGCCGACCCGTCGGCCAGGCCCTCGGCCCGATCCTCGTCCTGCTCGGCGGCATCACCACCACCGTCGGTTACGACCACGCCATGGATATCTTCTGGCACGGCGGGGCGCTCATGGTCGTCATCGGATGCCTGCTGTCCATCGTCGGTCGCGACGTGCTGTTCAGGTTCCTGCCCGTCTTCGTCGTCCTCCTGTTCCTCCTGCCCGTGCCCGCCGAGATCCGCGGCGCGCTCGCCCGAAACCTCCAGAACGTCGCCTCGGCCACCACCGAGGAACTCATGGTCCTCTTCGGCTCCAACGTCACACGCAACGGCACGCTCCTGACCATCAACGGACAGCCCCTCAACGTCTCCGAGGCCTGCAACGGCATGCGCGGCGTCTTCACCATCGTCCTCGTCTCCTACGCCTTCGCATTCAGCACGCCCCTGCGCAACTACGTCCGCCTCATCATCCTCGCCGCCTCGCCCATCACCGTATTGCTGATCAACATCCCCCGCATCATCTCCACCGTCTGGGTCTACGGTCAGCCCGAAGACTCTCTCGTCTACCGCGGCCTCTACGCCCTCTACGACCTGTCTCACCAGATCGGCCTCATCAAGCAGTACGCACACAACGAGGTCGGGCAGTTCTACCACGACCTCAGCGGCTGGCTCACCATCGTCCTCGCCTTCGCCGTGCTCATGGCCATCGTCTACGTCCTCCGCTGGGCCATGCTCCCGATCACCCAATACCGACTGGCATACGATTGACACGAACATGAACCGACTGATCACCACATTCTGGCCCGCCCTGGCCTGTCTCGCCCTCGCCGGCGGACTCATGGCCCACAAGGCGTCCTACGTCTCGCCGGACGACCCACACGTCCTGGCCTATCACGACGAGGTCCAGCAGATGATCAATCGCTTCCCCCGCACCGTCGGTGGCTGGCAGGCGCCCGACACCGACAACCCCACCGACGCCGGCGCCGAGCAGCTGCTCAAGGCCAACGCCATGGTCAGCCGCACCTACACCAACACCACCACCGGCGCACGCCTCGAGTTCCTGTTCTACCACACCAAAGACGCCCGCCACATGCGTGGCCACTACCCACCCATCTGCTACCCCGGCCAGGGATGGAAACTACGGGACAACAGCCACTCCCCGTCTCGGAGCACGCCGCGCACCTGGCTCGCCGATCGCGTCACCATCCGCGGCATGGACTACGACTTCCGGCGCAAGCAAACCCTCCGCAACAGCGCGGTCCTCGGCAGCGCCCAGACCTTCACGCTCCAGCGCATGCACGTCTCCAATGTCCTCATCTTCCCCGACGGAACCTTTGCCACCAACAACGACGAACTGACCGAGTTCGCCGAATTACACAACGGCCGTGTCTACGGCGTCGGCCAGATCCAGATCGTCTTCCACGGCACACGGCTCGATGCCGACGAACGCCAAAGCATCGTCCAGGACTTCCTTACCGAGGCCTATCCCGCCATCGCAGCCGTCCAAGCAGGAATACCCCGATGAATCAGATGAACCCCAACGACGAAATCATCTCACGCGACCTGGCCCTCATCGAGCCCATGCCCGAAACCGATGAGCGCCACACCACGCACCCGCTGCGCCGACTCCACGCGCTGCTGCGCGGACGCTACCCCTTCGCCATCGTCCTCGCCATCCTCCTCGCCGTCGGCGGCGCGTTCCTCGGCTGGCGCTCCGTCGAGCTCAAGTACCGCTCGCAGGCGCACATCCAGGTCAGGTTCAACATCGAAAAGGTCATGTACGACACCGAAGACACCGGTTACATGGCCGGCGTCAACGACTTCATCGGTCAGCAGATCGACCAGATCCGTTCACGCCGCGTCATCCGCCTGGCCATGGAAGACTCCAAGTGGGTCGCCTTCAACCGCGGCAACAGCCCCGAGGCCGAGGCCAAGTTCATCAAGTCCATGGCCATCTTCAAGGGCGGCGCAAAGAGCTTCTACATCTCCTACTCCGACACCGACCCCCAGGCCGCCTTCGTCGCCACCCAGGCCCTGCTCGGCGCCTACCTGCGTTTGTACGGCGAGCAGGACGTCAAGGACGACGCACGCAAGCTCCAGGTCCTCGAAGAACGCCGCGCCACACTCACCAATCAGCTCAACCAGCTCAACGACCAGATCCTCGAGATCGGTAAAGAGGTCGGCAGCACCGACCTGACCAGCATGCACGCCGACTCCCTCGCCCGCCTTCAGGACATCAAGGCCCGCCTCTACGAACACGAGCTCGCGCTCGCCGAGGCCGACGACATCCTCGCCGCCAGCGCAGAAAACGAAGAAGGCGAGATCACCCCCAAGACCATCGCCATGTCCGACCGCCGCATGCAGTCGCTCATCGACCGCCGCACCAGCATCGAGCAGGCCATCGCCGTCCTCGAGCTCAAGTTCGGCCCCGGCCACCACGAGGTCATCGAAGCCAACGCGCACCTCGAACTGGTCAACAGCCAGATCCAGGAATACTTCGATCGCTACATGGCCGCGCAGGAACAAGACGACGAGAACGACCCCCGCGTCGTCATCGAGAACCGCGGCATCGCCGCCCTCCGCACGCGCATCGAGTCTCTCCGTCAGCTCCGCGACAAATACGACGCCGACACCGTCGCACTCGGCAACAAGAACACCGAGATCCAACGCCTCAAGTCCGAGGCCGACACCGTCTCCAAGCTCCTCGACGACACCGTTACGCGTATCGATCAGCTCAACATCGAGTCCGGCTCCGGTCGTATCCACGTCAACGATCGCGGCCAGCTCCGACACAAGCCCTTCAACGCCGACGACCGCAAGAAGAAAACCGTCATCGGCGCGTTCCTTGGCTTCTGCATGGGATTCGGCGTCTTCATCGTCATCGGTTTCTTCGACAAGCGACTGCGTCACTCCGACGACGCGCAGCTCTACATGAAGGGCCTGCGCCTCCTCGGCATCCTCCCCTACCTGCCCGAGGACTTCGACGACCCCGAACGCGCCACCATCACCGGCTACTGCGTCCACCACATCCGCGCCATGCTCCAGCTCGGCGTTCGCGAGAACCGCTCCGAGATCTTCGCCGTCACCAGCCCCGCCTCGGGCACCGGCAAGACCTCCCTCACACTCGCCATCGGCCTGTCCTTCGCCGCGGCCGGCTCACGCACGCTCCTCATCGACTCCGACCTCGCCGGCGGCGGCCTGTCCCGTCGTCTCGAGGTCATCATCCGACGCCAGATCGGCCAGGTCCTCGTCCGGGCCGGCCTGATCAACGACGAACAGCTCGACGAGGCCCTGCGCATCAGCCAGGTCACCGGCAAGCTCATCGGTGAGACCGTCGTCTCACTCGGCTTCGTCACCGAACAACAGCTCGCCGAATCCCTCTCCCTCCAGGACCAGGCCAAGGTCGGCTTCCTCGACGCCCTCGACGGCGAACCGCTCGACGAGTGCGTCTCGCGCACCGAGGTCGACAACCTGTTCATCCTCCCCGTCGGCGGCGCCAAGGCCGACGACATGTCACGCGTCGCGCCCGAGTCCATGCAGCGCGTCTTCGCCGCCGCGCGCGATCAGTTCGACATCATCCTCGTCGACACCGGCCCCGTGCCCGGCTCCGTCGAGTCCTCCATGGTCTGCGCCGGCGCAGACAAGGTCGTCACCGTCGTCTCACGCGGCGAACACCGACCCGACGCCGACAACGCCATCGGCTTCCTCAACTCCATCGGTGCCAACGTCCTCGGCATCGTCTTCAACCGCGCCGACGAGCCCGACTTCAACCGCTCGTCCTACTCCGCCTCCATGATGTCGCGCCGCTCCATCCCCCGCGAAGGTCACACCGACCCCGCCGACACCATCACCTCCTCCCGATTCGGACCGCTCGCCCGCGAGGTCGCCGGCAGCTCCGTCCACACCAACGAACCCGACATCCACGAGGGCTAACGCCCCCTTGCGCTTCGACACGACATGATCACCACCGCACAAATCGCCGACACACCCAGCGAGCACCCCACCGTCTGGGGGCTCACGCCCGAGCAGCTGCACGTCCGCTTCTGGGCGGCGCGCGGCGTACAGATCGTGCGACAGGGCGAACGCCCCGAACTCGTCGAAGACGCCGAGCTCTTCCTGCTCGTCGACCCGCGCACCACCACCATCTTCCGCCTCCGCCAGCTCATGGACACCCTCACCTGGCTCAAGCCCGACCTCATGCAGGTCCGCATCACCGACTCCCGCGCGCACCCTTACAAAGAACACGCCGTCAGCGACACCGCCGGACGATTCATCCGCTTCGAACGCGACTACGGCGTCTCCGACGCACGCCTCACACGCGTCGCCATCACAACCCACCGACACATCGCCGAGAAGTGGATCGCCGCCTCCGACTCCCGCACCGCCTGGCGCCGCCTCCGACGCAACATCCCCCACACCCGACGCACCGCTGTCACCATCTCCGGTCGCGTCTACGACAACACCAACGACCGCGAGATGATGCAGTTCATCCGCGACCTCGTGCGCGCCTGGAAACGGCCCGACGCCACCATCGAACGCGCCAGCCAACACGCCGCCGGCGTCTGGACCGACAACGACACCCGCGTCCACCCCGGCACACGCTTCGTCGGCAACGCCTGGATCGGCGCGGGCCGCGACACCTCAGAAACCGACAACATCGTCGGCCCCACCGTCCTCTGGGATCACCCCGACCACCGTCCCAACATCGACCAGGTCCGCTGGCGCGAGATCGAACCCACCGACGTCTTCGCCAACGCGCGCACCACGCCGCTGCGATCCAGCTTCCACCGCATCGCCAAACGCCTCTTCGACATCGCCTTCTCCCTCGTCGTCCTCGCCTTCACACTCCCGTTCTACCCGCTGATCATGCTCGCGATCTGGATCGAGGACGGCCGCCCCTTCTTTTTCGCACACCAGCGCGAGTCGGTCGGCGGCGCACCGTTCCCCTGCCTCAAGTTCCGCTCCATGCGCAAGGACGCCGACCAGATCAAGCAAGAGATCATGGAAGAAAACCAGGTCGACGGGCCCCAGTTCTTCATCGAAGACGACCCCCGCCTCACACGCGTCGGCCGATTCATCCGCGCCGCGCAGATCGACGAGTGGCCTCAGTTCATCAACGTCCTGCTCGGCGACATGTCTGTCGTCGGCCCACGACCCAGCCCCCACGCCGAAAACCAGTACTGCCCCCCCTGGCGCGAAACACGCCTCAGCGTCAGGCCCGGCGTGACAGGCCTCTGGCAGGTCATGCGCACACGCGAGGAAGGCCTCGATTTCCAGGAATGGATCCGCTACGACATCGAATACGTCGAACGCGCCAGCTTCTGGCTGGACATGCGGATCATCTGGAAGACAATCCTACACATCATCCGCTGGAGATAACCCCAAATGGTGGTCCGCTCAAAAACACGTAAACGACTGGCCCTGCTGCTGGTCGTGGTCACTTCCCTCGTTGCCGTCGCCGGCGGCGCCTACGCTTATCGCAAGATCACGAAGGCCAACGAGACCCAGCAGTTCCGCGTCGACGGCATGGCCCTCTACGAACAGGGCAAAGAGTTCGACGCCATGCACGCCCTGGGCAACTACCTGTGGCGCAGCAAGACCGAAGACGACATCGAAGCCATCCTCCTCTACGCCGACCTCCGCGAAAAAATCGTCGAGCCCGACGGCATCAGTCACCTCCGCTCCGCCGCGGAAATGGTCCGCCGCGTCCTCGTCAAGACACCCGGCGACGTCGAGCTCAAACGCCGACTCATGAAGCTCTACGCCGACACCTTCCAGACCACCGAGGCCGTCGAACTCGCCGACGTTTTTCTCGCCGAAAACCCCAACGACCCCGACGCCCTCTGGGCCAAGGCCATCTCGCTGCAGATCAACACCGATCAGCGCGAACACGCCCTCGAACTCGCCAAACGATACGCCGAGCTCAAGCCCCTCGACATCAACGGCCACACCCTCGTCATCCAACTCATGCAGCTGCTCGATCAGCCCCGCGAAGACCTGCTCGAATACACCAACGCCCTGCTCGACCGCGCGCCCAACGACCCGGTTTACAACGCCGTCGCCGCACGCACCGGCCTGCTCCTCAAGGACGCCGACATGGCCGAGAAGTACGCCGACATCGCCGCCGCCCTCGAGCCGCCCGACACCGACACCGTCCACACCATCGCCACCATCTACTCCAGCATCTACCAGTTCGACAAGGCCACCGACTACCTCGGAAAAGCACTCGAAAAGTTCGACGACGACTACGTCCGTTACCGCTACCTCATCCGCCTGTGGCAATCCAATCAGCGCGCACGCTTCCTGGAAGTCGTCGAGAACCACGAGTACAACGCGCTGCAACGCAACAGCAACCTCATCGCCCTGCACATCACGACCCTCTACCAGTACAACCGCAAAGACGAAGCGCAGTCGCTCATCGACAAGCTGAACAGGCGCAAGGACCCCGACGCCGAAGCCTGGACCATCCTCCTCGCCGCCGGCATCCTCGATGTCCCCAAACCCCCCGTCGAGCTCATCGAGCTCTGCCAACAGGCCCTGGTCAAGTCCAAGCAAAACCCCTACATCCTCAGCTCGCTGGCGCAGGGCTATCGCGAGATGGGCGAGACCGAACTCGCCGTGCAGACCTTCTCCCACGCCGCCGATCTTGAGGTCGGCTGGGCCGAGCCGCTGATCAGCGCCGCCGACATCCTCTACGAACTCGACCAGCCCCGGCAGGCGCTGGCCAACGCCATCGAAGCGCACAAGCGGGCGCCCCTGAACTACAAGGTCGGCGTCATGGTCGCCATCGGCTGGTCCATGCAGATGGACCAGCTCAACACCGAGTTCGTCGAAAAGCTCGACATCCTCACAACCGGCTTGCTCAAGTACAATCCCAACGACCGCATCGTGCTGCCGATCCGCGCCAAGCTCCTGGCCCACCAGGGCAAGACCGACCAGCTCCGCGCACTCTACGAACAGGTGCTCCAGGCCGACCCGCCGGTCGAGACCAAGGCCCTGATCGAACTGGCTGGCATCAGCCACGACGAGCAGCTCGGCTACGAGGAGCAACTCATCGCCGTCGCCGCCGCCGCGGAACCCAACGCGCCCGGCGTCGCCTACGCCCAGGCCATCGCGCTCGCCGTCGACGAGAAGATCGAGGCCGGCCTCGAACACCTCGAAGCCGCCCGCGCCGCCAGCACCAGCCCCGACTCGCCCCAGTGGACCATCCTCCAACTCCGATACAAGCAGCGTTTCACTCAGATCCCAGTACGCGATGCGTGGACCAGGCTCGCCGACGCCCACCCCGAAAACCTCACCGTTCAGCGCGCCGTCCTCGACGAACCCCTGGTCTGGGCCGACCGCGACCTTATCGATCGTTCCATCGAACGACTCAAAACGATCTCCGGCGAGCGCTCCATGAACTGGCGCATCTACCGCGCCCGCTGGCTGATGCAAAACGACGTGGCCACCGACACCGCCGAAGCCGTCAAGCTCCTCACCGATGTCATCAAGGTCAACCCCCGTCGATTCGACCCCCACAAGCTGCTCGCCGCCTGTTACGCGCGACAGGGCAACATCTCCGGCGCCATCTCCGAACTCGAAATCGCCCTGCAGATTCAGCCCCGCGACGTGCCCAGTCTCCTCGAACTGGCACGACTGAACATCATCCAGAACAACAACCGCATCGCCATCGACTACATCAACGAAGCCATCGCCATCGCCCCCGACAACCTCGCCTTCATCCGCACCGGCGCGCTGTTCACCGTGCAGGCCGGCCAACCCCGCCGCGCCATCGAGATGCTCGAATCCACACGCGTCCCCGACCAGCCCAACATCGAACTCGACCTGCTCATCGCCAACGTCTACCGCGGCATGCGCGACTACGACCGCGCCTCACAGATCTACGGCAGCATCCCCGACGAGCACCTCACACCCTCCGCCATCGAGTTCATCGCCAATCACTACAGGCTCGAAGGCCAACGCGACAAGGCCCTGGCCACACTCGACAAGCTCGAAAAGACCGGCGTCGATCCCGGCATCACCGCCCTCATCCGCGGCGCCTACTACGTACGCGACGGCCAACCCGAAAAGGCCATCGAACTGCTCGACGCCTCACTCAAAGCCGAACCCAATCAGCCGCTCGCCTGGCAGATGCTGATCACCCAACACCTCCAGCTCTCCCAGGTGCCCCGCGCCGTCGACGCCATCCGCCGCGCCGCCGACGCCTGCCCCGACGAACAACAGATCAAGCTGCTCTACCGCGAGATCGAACTGGTCAAGGCGCTCGGCGACAACTACCTCTGCCTGCCCCTGTTCATCTCCGTGATGAACGACGCCGAGCGCAGCGAACCCGCCCTGCAGGCGCTGCGCATCATTCACGAAGCGATCGACACCCAGATGTCCCAGCGCGAGATCGAGGTCCGCATCCGTCGCATCAGCGACCGCTACCCCTCCTACATGCCCGCGCGCATCCTCGTCATCCGCATGCTCCGCACGCAGGGCCGCATCGACGAAGCCGCCGAGCTCGCCGAGAAGACCATGCGCGCGTTCCCCGAATCCATCGAGGTCGCCTCGCTCGCCGCCGAACTCTACGCCGACGCCGGCATGTGGCGACGCACCCTGGCCACCGCACGCGAGTGGCGCACCCGCAGCGAAGGCCGCGAGGTCGAAGCCGACATGCTCATCGCCCAGGCCGCCATGCGGATCGACCAACCCGCCCAGGCCCTGCGGGTGACCGAGCCGCGCATCGACGGCGCCATGCAGGACCCCGCCGCGAATGAAGACATCATCTTCCTGCACTGCCAGGCACTGTTTGCTGCCGACCAGGACCGCAAGGTCGCCGAGCTGCTTCAGCCCCGTCTAGCAGACTCGAACGTAACTCGCGCGATCTGGCTTCGACTCACGCCTATGGCCGGCGCAGACGCCGAAGCGGCAGCCCAGTGGGTCGATCGCGTCCTTCCGTTTATCGCAGACGACCCCGCCGAGCAGGTCATCGTCGCCAACGCCTATTTCGTGATCGACAAACGCTTCACGACAAACACCTACGCGCCGCGCGCGATCCAGATGCTCACCGAGATGGCCGAGCAGCAACCTGCTCACGCCGACGCAGTCATGCTCCTGGCCATCATTCTCGACTCAACAGATCGCGATCGCGAAGCGATGAAGTACTACCGCCTCGTTATCGAGCTGGACCCCGAACGCTCCGTGGCACTCAACAACCTCGCCATGAAGCTGCTGGATGATCCCGAAACCCTCGATGAAGCCTTCGAATTGGCCAAGCGCGCCGTCGAGATCTCCCCCGCCTCGGCCGAGTTCCAGGACACGCTCGGCACCATCTACCTCATGAAGGGCGATCATCAGAAAGCCATCGAAGCCATGCAGATCGCCTTGCAGATTCAGCCTCGCAACGTCGAATTGGCCGTCCACCTCGGCCTGGCACACGTGCAGGCGGGACAGATAGACCTGGCCAAGCGCATCCTCGACCAGATTGATCAAGCCGTAAACAACGCGTCGCGATCGCTCCCCAGCCCGGTCCAAAAGCAGCTCGACACCCTCCGCGAAAAGGTATCCGGCTGAGTTTAACAATTGGGAAATAAATCCCACCTTTGTGCATTCTTTCAAAGCACCGCACCGCGCGGTGCTTTGTCTTTATGCACATAAAATTGGTGATATCGTGTCCTTACAAGCCCGGACTGTCTGAAGATGTTAATCTGGGCGCTCTGGAATTTGCCCCGATCGTCCGCATATTAGATATTTAACCTGTTCTCGTACTCATTCCGACTCAAAACTCAGGAATTTCCTGATATGACCCCGTTTTTCAATGTGGTATCGTATGAGCCGTTGCAATAAAGGACGGGAGCACCTTCCTATTGCACTTTTCGTCTGGCATCGCTTTTGTGATGGTGTCTGGGCGAGTCGGGAATCGGTCGGTAAGAAAGATGAGCCCGACAATGAAAACGCGTATGGATTTCCAGTCTGCTGATCGAATGTCAGATCAGGCGATAGGTCTGGAATTGGGAGATACAGGTTTCCGCGGGATAGACATGCGGAGAACGGGCCAAAAACCCGCCAACAGGAGAATCATGATGATTGGGAAACTCGGAACACTTGCTCTTGCTACCGTCGTGGGATTCGGCATCACTGCCCAGTCCGCCCAGGCCACGGCCGTCAGCACCGCTGACGCCCTGATCGCTTCGCAGTTCATCGCTGCGGATCAGCCCTTCGTCTTCGAAGACACCAACTGGAACCTGGCCTCGGCCGTGCTGCCCGTCGGCCCCGCCGGCGCCCCCTCGACCGTTGTCGCCGGTTTCATTGACTTCGAGTTCGTCGGTTCCAGCGATCAGTCCATCGCCGTCACCCCGATCCGCGACGTCACCGAAGGCAGTTCTAAGGCCGCCCTCAACAGCGTCGAGATCACCGGCTTCTTCGCCGCGCAGGTCATCGGCCTCGGCTCCAACCCCGAGCTCGGCGCCCCCGGCGGTCCCGCCGCGATCGGCGTCACCACCTACCTCGCTCCCATCCCCACCGGCAGCGACCTGTCCAGCATGTTTGGTCGGGCCCCCGGTTCGGTCCTCTGGAGCATCACCGACCCCGGCGCGGTCGTGAAGGTCTTCGCTGACCTCGCCGACGACTTCAACGCCTCCAGCCCCGGCACGGCCCTCGACACCACCGTTGACGGTGAGGACTACGCCGAGATCGGCTTCACCACCACCCCCACCACCAGCGCCACCTACGTCGCCGGCGACGAGTACTTCGCTAACGTCTACCAACTGCCGCCCCCTCAGGTCGTGCCCACCCCGGCCGACCAGCCCCTGCGTCTGCTGGCTTCGCTGAACATCCTCAACACCACCAGCAGCATCCTCGACAACGCCGTCGATAACGACACCGGCAACACCTTCTACGCCGAAGGCACCAACGTCGGTGGCGGCCAGAACGGCTTCTTCTTCCAGGGCGACGTGGACGCCAAGATCCTCGCTCCCGTGCCCCTGCCCGCCGCCGTCTGGGCCGGCCTGCCCCTCCTGGGCTTCGCCGCCACCGTGCGTCGTCGCATCACCCGCAGCTAAGACTTCTGCGGCTTAAAAACTCAATCATCACAAAGGGTCAGACCTGATCGGTCTGACCCTTTTTTCGTTTCACCAATGATGCCTTGTCTTGAGCGGCACGCCGCGGGTTCTCACGCGGACGATACCGTGTTGATCGGCTCGGGCTGATCCAGGAAGAATCGCTCGATCGCCGTCCCTTCCATGTCCGACTGATCGAAACGGAAGCGGCTGTCGAACGTCTTCGGCTCGATCACGTTCGCCGTCAGGTAACGCATGCCACGCGGCAGCTTCTCCATCGACTTGACCTTCGCCCAGTCGATACGCAGCAACGCCACCGGGTTGTTCTTCACCGTCTCGTACTCCTTCACCTCGCCGGCCGGCTCGAAGCCGATCAGGCGCGTGTAGAAGTTCGCGTGGTGGGGGTGCACGCCGATCACGCCATCCGTCGCATCACAACTCAGCGCGAAGTACGTCGCGTAGCGGATCAGCTCCAGCAGCGCATCGATCGAACGGAACAGGTGCTGACGGCGATCGGCAAACAAACCGAACTCCGTCAAGCGGCGACCGCTCTGACGCAACGCCTCCAACTCATCGTGATACACCGCGTCCAGCGGCAGGCCCTTCGGCCCATCGATGTACGCGCTGATCGTCGAGACCGGCATCTCGCCGATGCGCCCGAGAATCACCGCCGTGTTCGGCTGAATCGCCTGCGCCACGGTGTGAAGCTTCGCGTGATTGGCGTGAATCAATCCGGCACTGAGATAGGCACGATAGACCAGGCCCCACGCGTCGGTGACCTGGCGCGCATCGGCTGCCACGTCGAAGCTGAGCCCGGGGTGCGACTCAATCATCGAGGATTCTTTGGATTGGAGTGATTCGCTCATCTGTCCCTTCTCGATGTCGATAACGCATCCGAAAGAGTCATCCAGACCTATGTTTTTATCGAACGCCATTTAGACCTCCTTTAGACACTATTTTCCTGTACGAACCAATTAATACGGCCTCGCGGTTGGCCGATAATTCCTTTCGGAATCCGCCTAACATGCCGTGAGCGCCGTATGTCAACGTCGAACACGCAGCACGATCTCGCGCTGGACGCGATCCGGGCCGTCGTGGGCGAACCCCACGTCCACCGGAGCCCCGATGCGCTGGGCCACTACGCCCGCACAACCGGCACAACCGGCACAACCCCTACCGCGATCGTCTGTCCGGAATCGACCGAACAGGTGCAACGCATCGTCCGCATCGCCGCTCGGCACCGGCTGCCGCTCTACCCGATCAGCCGCGGACGAAACTTCGGCTACGGCGACGCCAACGCGCCCACGCCCGGACAGGTCATCGTCGACATGCAACGCATGAACCGGATCGTCACCGTCAACGACGACCTGGCCTACTGTGTGATCGAGCCCGGCGTCACCCAGGGGCAACTCGCCGATCACCTGCAGCAGCACTTCCCGGACCTGATGATGGATTGCACCGGCGCGGGACGCGACGCTTCGCTGGTCGGCAACACGCTCGACCGCGGCTTCGGTCACACGCCCTACGGCGACCACTTCTTGCACACCTGCGGCATGAAGGTTGTGCTCGCCGACGGCTCGGTGCTGGATACCGGGTTCGACGCATTTGCCAATGCGCGCTCCGGCCGGGTCTACCGCTACGGGGTCGGCCCGTTCCTCGATGGCCTGTTCTGCCAAAGCAACTGTGGCATCGTCACAGAGATCGGCTTGTGGCTCATGCCAAGGCCCGAGGCGTTCTGTGCGTTCTTCTTCTCGGTCGACCGCGAGGACGACCTCGAACGGGTGGTGGGGCGGCTTGCGCCGCTACGAAGGTCCGATATCTTAAAGTCCGCGATCCACATCGGCAACGACCTGCGCATCCTAAGTTCTAAATTGACATATCCCTACGACCGCACGGACGGTCAAATGCCGCTCCCAGACGCCGTCCGTTGCCAGCTCCGGCAAGAACACGGCCTGGGCCTGTGGATGGGGGCCGGCTCAATCGAAGGCCCCGCCGATATCGTCAAAGCCACCAAGCGGCAGATCCGCAAAGCCCTTGCACCGATCAAGCCCATTTTCATCGACGAGAAACGCTACGCGCGCGCCAACAGCCTGGTCTCGCTGCTGAATCGGTTTGGTATCGCCCAGTCCTTGGCCGGCCGACTCGCCGCGATACGGCCCGCGCTCGATCTGATGCAGGGCATCCCCACGGATGAACCGCTCGGCGGCGCCTGTTGGCGCCTCCCCCAACCCCTCGAACCGGACTTCAACGACCCGCTCGATACCGACGCCGGCCTGATGTGGGTCTCTCCCGTGCTGCCGATGACCGGCGAAGACGTTCGGCGTGTGGTCGACCTGGTCGAGCCGATCTACGCCCGCCACGGCTTCGAGTGTCCCATCACCTTCACGCTCATCAATCAGCGGGCCATCATCGCCATCACCAACATCTTCTTCGACAAGTCCGACCCCACCCAGGCCGCCGCCGCCGAGGCCTGCTACGACGAACTGATCACCGCCTTGATCCAGGCCGGCTACCCGCCGTATCGCACGGGTCCGCGCTGCTACCCCAAGCTGCAGAAGCACGCCCCCGAGCTCTTCCAGCTCTCCGGCCGCATCAAGTCCCTCCTGGACCCCCAGAACATCCTCAGCCCGGGCAGATACATCGAACCCGCCCCCGCCAAGACCCCTCAATCAGCCCCCTCCACGCCTATCAACACGGACTAATCTTGCCCCGCTGTCTGTGAAATTGGTAAAATTAACCCGATTCTGTCGCATGTCCGGCCTGCGAAGGTCCAGATAACTTTTTGTTGTCATAAGTATCTATAAGATATAATGATACGGATGGTGTAGAGAGTTTTTGATCCCGCATTTCTATCGCTGATTTGATGATATGGACATCTCGATTCGAGTGAAATCCCCCAAATTCAGCCGAGTTTCTTTTGCTCCCGCTCTTTTGAGGGGTATATTTTCGGTGGAATAATAGCCCGGTGGCCAAAACTGGGCGGGAAGTTGGAGTGGGAGTTCTCATGATGTATAGCAAGTCATTGCGTAAGGCCTGTGGTCTGGTTGCCTGCCTGGCGATCGCCACCCTGTCCGTCAACGCCGACGCGTCCGACGTGCTCCGCCTGGAGATGATCGGTCTCGACGTCACCACCGACAGCGCGCTCACCTCCAACACCGGCGAAGCCTTCGATCCCGTCGCCGACTACTCCGGCACCATCACCGCCGTCGACAAGGTCAGCACGCAGCTGGCCGCCCTCGACGTCGGCACCGGCGACTTCGCCCTGATCACCCCCTTCTTCTCGCTGCCCGGCAACATGGCCATCCAGGAGATCGAGATCATCATCGACGTTGAGTTCGGCAGCATCACCGGCGGCTCCCTCGGTGTCACCGCCAACAACAACGGCCTGACCGAGATCATCTCCGCCGACATCAACGCCGGTCAGCTGCTCTACGATGCCGCCGGCGTCCAGGGCAACACCGTCAGCTACCTGCTCAGCGCCGGCCTCAGCAACATCACCGTTGCCGATGACCTCAACAACGCGCTGACCACCTTCCTCGGCCTCAACGTGCCGGGCCCCGGTCAGCTCGTCGGCAACCTCTTTGAGTTCCGCTTCGCCGTGACCGACGGCCTGTACCCCGTCGAAGCCAACGCCAAGGCGGACCTGTTCGCCTCGCCGCCGCCGCCCCCGCCGGTCGTGCCCCTGCCCGCCTCGTCCTACATGGGCCTGGTCATGCTCGCGATGCTCGGCGTCGTGTACATCCGTCGCCGTAGCCGCGCGGCCATCGCCGGCGTTGAAGGCTGATCACCTCAAACAGACAAACAAACACAAGAGTAAAAACCAGACCCAGCCACACGCTCGGAGTTGAAGAGATGAAAGAGACGACGCACAACAGATTGTCAGGTGTATCCGTTGTGATCGCCGCCCTCGCCCTGGTCCTCGGCCTCACCGCCGCCCCCGCGCATGCCGACACCATCGAGCTCCGCGTCGACGGGCCCATGATCACCGGCACCGCCAACCCGTTCTCGACCGGCTACACCGGCACGCTGAGCTTCTCGTTCATTCCCCCGGCCGGCTCCAGCACGATGTGGGTCTTGCGTAACGACATCATCGGCGGCGTACACAACAACGTCACCGCGCCCTCACTCGGCACGCTCAGCGCTTCGCTGGACTTCATCGCCGGTGTCTTGCAGCCCGGCAGCAGCCTCTCGGCCTCGCTCAGCAACGGCGACACCTTCACCGCGGACATCTTCGCCGCCGGCGCCGCCATCACCCCCCAGGCGGGCAGCAACTTCCTCATCACCGCAGACCTCGCCAACGCAACCTTCACCGACGGCAACGCCGACAACATGTACGGCTCGGTCGACATCACCGGCTTCGAGTCGCCCACCCTCAACGAAGGCACCTTCCGCCTGTCCGCCTTCAACCTCGATGCCAACAACCAGTCCACCACCGCCGAGCTCGATCTGCTGATCGTTCCCGAGCCGGCTTCCATTGCCCTGTTATCCATCGCCGGTCTTCTCGTCGCTTCGCGGCGCCGGCGATAACACAGCCTGATGCTTTCTTCCCAGGCTCGCCCAACGCCCGGCTTAGAGAACCGGGCGTTGTGGCTTTTTGGAACAATCAAGTAACGATGGGAATCGATTCCGCACAGTTGAGGGTCTGAAAGCGTGCCGGGCTTACGTTCTCGTCTTTCGCCTCAGCTTCACGATCGCACACAGCACCACGCCCACGCCGATCAACACCCACGCCCACGCGATCAACATGATCGGTCCGATCATCCTGCTCGTCCACGCGTTGACCTGGTGCAGCGAGACCGCTTCCAACACACTCAGCCCCAGTCCCAACGCCGCCAGCAGCCCGGCGATCCGCGTCTCGCCGCGTCGACCGTTCGTTCGCCACAGGCGCCACAGCCGCCACATCATCACGATCCACACCGCCGCTCCCACGCCGATGATCACCGCCTGCACCTCTCGGCGGACGCCGTACCACCCCACGTAGCCCATCAGGTGCCCCATCGCCCTGGCCAGCTCGTGACGCAGCCCCAGCCACACATCCATCGTTAGCACGCCACACACCGCGGCGATGACGATCCACCACATCCGGTCTCGCGGTCGGCTCAGCGCGATCGCGCAAGCCGCCAGCGCCGCCCCGTAGCTCACCAGCCCCGCGAACTGGGTCGAATTAGCAAAAGCGATAATATGCATAGGTTCAATATCGGATTTCGTATACTGATTGCAACATGGCCGACACCGTTCCCTTCATGCTGCTGTGCTACGCGGTTTGTCTGTGCGGGTTATGCTGGAAGTTCCCCGCCTCCACGGTCGCGCTGACCGGCTATCTGCTGGGCTGGGTGATGCTGCCCGTGGCCGTGTTCGACACCGCGGCGATCGAGGACCTGGTCGACTTCCCCGTGATGGGCCTGGCGCTGCCGGGAGCGGGGCTGATCTCCAAGGCCGCGGTTCTGGGTGGTGCGGCGGCGTTGGCGGTATTCGTATTCGATTTCAAGACCGTCCTGCGATTCAGACCACGCCTCACGGACGGCTTTGCGGTGCTGCTGGTGATCACGCCGATTGCCGCGGCTCTGTTCAACTCGACATCTGTGATCGATGGCCTGATCGACACGATCTACCTCGACCTGGCGTGGACCGGCCCGTATCTGTTGGGCAGGCTGTATCTGTCCGACGCCGAGGGCCACCACCGATTGTTGAAGGCGTTCATGTTCGCGGCGCTGCTCACGCTGCCGCTGTGTTTACTAGAGTTCTTCATCGGCCCCTCGCTGTACGGCTGGGTCTACGGCCCGCACCCCTACGCACAAACCGGCGCCGCGCGTTACTTCGGCTATCGCCCGATGCTCTTCATGGAAGACGGCAACCAGCTGGCCATGTGGCTGGCCGGCGGGGCGGTGGCGGCATCCGCGCTGCGCTTCGCGGGGACGCGACGCATCGGCCTCGTTCCCGTTACGATCGCGGCGCTGATGCTCGTGGCCATGACCCTGCTCACGCAATCCATCGGCGCGATCATACTGATGGTCTTTGCGCTGGCCTGGCTGTTTGTCATCGATCGCGTGTCTCCTCGCTGGCTGCTGTTCCCGTTGTTGAGCTTGGTCTTGGTGTACGGGGGCATGCGCGCGACGGGCCAGATCAACGCGCAGAAGTTCGTCGAGAACACGCCGATCGGCCCGAAGGTCAAGCAGTTGTTCAAAGACGCGGGGCGCGGCTCGTTCGGTTGGCGCCTCAAACACGAAGAAACCCACCTGCCGATCGCGATGGAAAAACCCGTGCTCGGGCACGGCTCACCGACGTGGTGGGAAGGCGACCCGCCCGGTCGGCCCTGGTCGTTGTGGACGCTCGCCTTGGGCGCGTACGGGTTCGTCGGCCTGGGTGCGATGGTGTTGACGCTGATGGGACCGGCGGTCTGGTGGCAGATGAAGCTGACCTATCACCACCGCGCCACGCACCGCGCTCGCTGCACGGGGGCGCTTTGCGCGCTGCTCATGATCGCCGCGATCGACGCGATGCTGAACAGCGCGCTGCTGCTGCCGTGGCTGATGGCCTCGGGGGCGTTGGTGGGGGCCAAACCGGGTGACGAGGCGGCGCGTCAGTCGGTGTGATTTGCGCGCCGGCGGCGACAAGGTTCGTAGCGCGGTGCAGCGATTCAAACGTGCCCGCTGTCCGCGGCTGAGACAACGCTAGATCGGTTGCTTCCCTGTTGTTCTTGTGAAATCAAGGCTTCGGGTTCGCTTGGCAAATAAAAACCCCGCATCGGATGGATGCGGGGTTTGAACGATTCGTGTGTGTTGAGGCTTAGACCTCGTCTTTGCGGCGGATGCGACGCAGGATGCGGACGCCACCGATGCCGCTCAGCAGCACCATGCCCGCCAGGGCCGGGGCCGGCAGGGGCACGACGTTCGGCGGAGGCGGAACGTCTTTCTTCTGGCCCATCGCGACCAGGTCGAGACCGAAGCCCCAGTGGTTGTACTCACGCCACTTCCACTTGCCGTTGATCTTACGCCAACCGGTCAGCGTGCCGTCCGGGTCGGCCAGGTTGCCGTTGCCCAGCGACGGGCGGTTGTCACCCCAAAGCGAGAAGTTGACCATGTCACCGTCGAAGCTGATGCCGTTGAACTGACCGCCGAAGTCCGCGGCCTGGAAGTAAAACGTGCCTTCGAGGATGTTGCCGTCGTAGTAGTTGTAACCGCCGTAGGTGGTGTTGGTGAACTCGATGACGTAGTCCAGCGATCCGCTGATGCCGGCGTCGTGCTGATTGGAGTGCGCCGCGCCGTAGTCGATGTCCAAGTTACCGCTCAACGACATCGTGCCCAGCAGGGGCGAGCCGTCGTCGTCGTAGATGTCGAAGATCGCGTTGTTGATCGACAGCACGTCGTTGTGGACCGAGAAGTGGAACTCGGCGCCGTCCTGAATACCGAAGATCAGCGAGCCGCCCGCGTACTGGGCGTGGTCACCGTTCGGATTCATGTAGTTGTTCGTCGCTTCGTGGCCGAAGCTGTAGCTGCTACCCGAGCCGCCCAGTTGGCTCTTGATCGAGCCGTCGTA
>JANQJT010000274.1 GCA_028281485.1 Phycisphaeraceae bacterium | reverse complement strand
CCCCATCAGCCCCTACGCGGCGACGAAGCGCAGCGGCGAGCTGATCTGTCACACGTATCACCACCTGAACAGCCTGCCGATCGCGTGCCTGCGGTTCTTCACGGTGTTCGGCCCGCGTCAGCGGCCGGACCTGGCGATCCACAAGTTCATCCGCCTGATCGACGCGGGCGAGCCGATCCCGATGTTCGGCGACGGCTCGACGAGTCGGGACTACACGTTTATCGACGACATCGTCTCGGGCGTGGTCGCGTCGTACGACCGGATCACCGCCCGCGGGTTCCGCATCTGGAACCTCGGCGGCGAACACCCGGTGACGCTGAGCGAGATGATCGAAACGATCGCGCGCGTGGTCGGCAAGGAAGCGATCATCGACCAACAGCCGATGCAGCCCGGCGACGTGGAACGCACGTGGGCGGACACGAGCCGATCGCGCCAAGAGCTGGACTATAAACCGACCACGTCGTTCGAACAGGGCGTGGCGGCGCAGTGGCAGTGGTACCGCTCGTTGAGCGGGTGACTTTCAACGCTTATTCGTAGACGACCTCGCGGACCTCGTCCTGACTGCGGTACCAGTCGATGGTGCGGCGCAGGCCTTCTTCCAGATCGACCGCGGCCTGCCAGTTGAGCAGGTCTTTGGCGCGCGCGATGTCGAGGCATCGGCGGGGTTGGCCGTCGGGTTGTGTGGTGTCCCACTGGATTTCGTCGGTGAAGCCGCAGAGCTGTGCGATGAGCTCGGCCAGGTCCCTGATGGTGATCTCGCGCCCGGTGCCGAGGTTGATGGGGACGGGATCGTCGATGCGTTCGGCGGCGGTGAGGATGGCGTCGGCGGCGTCACCGACGTAGAGAAACTCGCGGCTCGCTGCGCCCGTGCCCCAGCAGGTGATCGATGGGTCGCCGCGATCGACGGCTTGGCAGCACTTGCGGATCAGCGCGGGGATGACGTGTGACGTGTGCGGGTGGAAGTTGTCGGCCGGCCCGTAGAGGTTGACGGGTACGACGACGGCGCTGGCGAGGTTGTACTGTCGCTTGTAGGCGTCGAGCATGCACAGCAGCGCCTTCTTGGCCACGCCGTACGGCGCGTTGGTCTCTTCGGGGTAGCCGTCCCAGAGGTTTTCTTCGCGGAAGGGTGTGGGGGTGTGCTTGGGGTAGGCGCAGACGGTGCCGGCCTGGATGAACTTATTGATGTTGCGCCGGCGCGCGTGTTCGATCAGGTGCAGGCCCATGGCGGCGTTGGCGTAGAAGAAGCGACCGGGGTGGTCGCGGTTGGCGCCGATGCCGCCGACCTCGGCGGCGAGGTGGATGACGATGTGGGGCTGGTGGTCGTCGTACATGCGAGCGACGTCGGCTTCGACGGTGAGGTCGTAATCGGCGCGGCGGGGGATGGCGATTTTTTGACAGCCGCGCGCGGCGAGTTTTTCGCAGACGGCCCGGCCGAGGAATCCCGCTCCCCCGGTGACGGTCACGTTGAGTTGGGGCCAATCCATGGCGTGCCTCAGAACGAAAGGAGGGATGACGGGGGGCGATTGTAGGCGATGCGGGCGGATGTATCTTGCATCGGGCTGGGGGGTTGGGATTGTGCCGATTATCCGGATCGCAGGGCTGTATCCTCATTTACGCCGTTTTTAGTGTTTCCAAATGGTCGAACGCCTTGATTTGGCGCTATGATGTGGCATCTTTGCGGTACTCTGCCTTGGAATATCGCGTAGAGACGGCCCGTCAGGAGGCAGCGACGTGTTGTCTGCGGTGCGTACGAAACGCGCCCCGGAGTGTTGAACCCCCGCCGGGTATCGGGAGAAACCTTGAGACACAACCGATCCCATCGAGTGAATGTGAGAGTCGCTGCGCTGTTGGCTTGCGCGGTGGGGCTCGGCGCCGCGGCGGATCGCGCCGACGCGGGATACCTGGACCTGATGGGCATCCCCGAACTGGAAGCGTTGCTCGGCGCGGCCACGCCGGATGGCACGGGCATCAAGGTGCAACAGATCGAGGCGCTGTCGGGGTCGAACTACATGCCGATCCCCGACCAGAATCCGGCTTATTTTTCGGGGAAAACGATTTCGGCGATGAGTGGGGCTTCGCCTTCGAACTCCGCACACGCGAGCCTTGTCGCGCGCAACTTCTACAGCAACACCTTCGCTTTGGCATCCGGCATCACCGAGGCTGACGTGTTCGAGGCGACGGACTGGACCGGCTCGGGTTTCCTCGGCAGCTCGATCAGCCAGACACCGCAGACCACCGACGCGCGCATCGCTAACCACAGCTGGATCAGCTCCGACTTCTCGGTGCTGGATGAGTTGCAACGCTTCGACTATCTGGTCGACGAAGACGACCTCATCCAGGTCGCGGGCATGTCCAACACCGGACCCGGCACGTTCAACAGCGCCATCTGGGGCAGCAGCTACAACGCCATCACCGTCGGCCTGACCAACGGCAACCACTACAACGGCTCGGGCAACGTCGGCGGCATCTACAACGGCCTGCGCGAAGCGCCCACGCTCGTCACGCCCGGCTACGCGACCAACAACACCACCACGTTCACCAGCTACGCGGCCCCGATGGTCTCTTCGGTTTCGGCGATGCTGCTGGAGGTCGGCCAGGACGTCTTGCTTTCGAACGGCTCGTACACGAATCGCACACGCACGATCAACCACGCCGAGGCGTCGGAGGTCATCAAGGCGGTGCTCATGGCCGGCGCCGATCGCTACGCCGTGGGGCCCCGCGCCGACAGCGACGACGACCTGCTCGACTACGCCGTCAACACCCCCAACAACCTGGACAACCGCTACGGCGCGGGTCAGATGAACGTGCTCAACGCGTACCTGACTTACACCGCGGGCGAGCAGGACAGCATCCAGGACGGCGGCGGCGCAACGGTGGACGCGATCGGCTGGGATTACGATCCGAGCTTTGGCGGGTCGAGCGGATCCAACGCAACCGCGACCTACACGTTCAGCACGATGAACTTCGTGGACAGTCGGCTGTACGCGTCGCTGGTCTGGAACCTGGACGTCGAAGACAGCCATGGTGGCTCGTTCTTCGTCCCCACCACGACATTGCACGACCTGAACCTGGACCTCAAGCTCGGCGCATCGACGGTGGAGTCTTCCAACTCGACGGTCGACAACACCGAGAACCTGTACGAGGTCCTCGCGCCCGGTGAGCAGTACGACCTGGTCGTCTCGAAGGTCGGCGGCAACTTCGATTTCGACTACGCGATCGCCTGGCGGGTGGAGTACAACCGGTGGGGTACGGACGCCGATGGCAACTGGAGCCAGCGGTCCAACTGGACCGAGTTCACGCCGGACGGTTCGGACAACGCCGCGGCTTTTCACGGTGACATCACCGCGCCGCGCACCGTCACGCTCGACCAGAACGCCACGCTGCGCGGCATCTGGTTCGATGCCGCCTCGAGTTACACGCTCGCGACCGACCTGGGCACGGAGACGGTCACCCTCAACGACAGCGCCTCCAGCCAGGCCACGATCCTCGTGACCGATGACAACGGCTCTGCCGATCATGATGTTCAAGCCGAGCTGGTGTTGGTTGATGATCTGTTGATTGATACGCAGACCAGCGCTGAGTTGGGCACGACCGGCGGCATCGATAACGCCGCGGGACGGGCGATCACAAAGAACGGCACGGGTGACTGGCGCATCGACGGCACGCAAAGCCACGGTTCGGGTGCGTCGCTGACGATCAACGACGGGGGCGTCATTTTCGATTCCGACGCCGGTGGCGGCGGAGCGAATCTCGCGGTCACCGTCGACGGCGGCGACGCGTTGTTCAACGCCGACCAGTCGCTGGCGTCACTGGATGTCGTCGCCGGCTCGATCCAGATCGGCAATTCGCCCGGTCAGATCACCACCGGCAGCTACAGCCAGGCCGCGGGTGTTGTGCTGGAGATCGAGATCGAGGGCGCAGGGGCCGGTGTCGGATACGACCAGATCGCCGTGACCGGCGCCGCCAACATCGACGGCACGCTCGACCTGCAACTCGACGGCTACAGCCCCTCCATCGGGGAGCAGTTCATCGCGATCGACGCGGCCACGCTCACCGGTCAGTTCGACACGGTCACCGGCGTCTTGCACAACAACCTCTCGCTCGGTCTGGCGGTGACGTATTCGGCTGACGACGTGATCGTCACCGCGGCGTTCGCCGGCGACTCGAACCTCGACCTGATCGTCGACGAGCTGGACCTGGCGCTGCTCGCGGCCAACTGGAACCAGACGGGCAAGACGTGGGCCGGGGGCGACTTCACCGGCGAGGGCACGGTCGACGCGATCGACCTGTACGTGCTCAGCCGCAACTGGGGCGCGGCCGTGCCCCTGAACGAGGCGATCGAGTCGGCGTTCGCCGGCATCGCCATCCCCGAGCCCGCCACGGGCCTGATCGGCCTGATCGGGCTGACACTGATGATGCGTCGGCGTCGTCGCACGGCGTAACACTTTTTACAGATATATGGGTCAGTGGGCGTGACCGTTGCGGTCTGGCAGGTCGTGGCCCGCGTCGCGGAGCGTTTTTTCCTGCGCGGC
>JANQJT010000272.1 GCA_028281485.1 Phycisphaeraceae bacterium | reverse complement strand
GATTTGGCCTTGGCGGGCTTGGGCTCGGCTTTGTTGGGCTCGGGCTTCACACCTGCTTTTGGTTCGGCGGCCTTGGCCTTCGGCTTGCTCTTGGTCTTGGCCTTCGGCTCGGGCTTGGGTTCGGCCTTGGGCTTGGGAGCGGGTTTGGCGACGGGCTGCGTCTTGGCGGGCGGCTGTGTGGGTTCGACCAGCGGGATGGCGTCGGTGTCTTCGGTCGGGCCGTTCAACGCGTCCTGCAGCATGTTGGAGCTCTGCTTCCACCGCGTATCATCGGCGATGGGGGTGTCGACGAAGGCGTCGGCGGCGCCACGGTTGACACGCTTGGTGAGCATGAACATCACCGCGAAGTAGATCGCCAGCGACACCCCCGAAAGCCCGACGAACGTCTTGAGCATCCAGGCGCGCGTGTCGTCGAAGACGGGGTTCGGCGAGGGCGCGGCGCCCTGCACGGTGGCGAGCTTGGGGTCGCCGGCATCGAGCGCGCGGACCAGGCCGTTGAGGATGGGGGTCAGCTCGCCCTGCTTGGGGCCGTGCAGTTCGAGCATGAGCACGCCGGGATCAGGTGAGTGCAGTTTCATGCCGTTGACCATCAGCGACTGCACGTGCTGCGGCGTGGCCGGACCGGTGTAGCCGACCTGTCGCATGGTGATGATCGCCTGGTTGACGAGGTTCATGTTGGTCAGCGCCGACTGCTTGGCAGATATCCACTCGGGGCTGTTCGCGGCCGAGACGCCGTCCTCTTTGAGCACGGCCGTCGCCGCCCACGTCTTGCTGGACAGCTGACCGGCCAACATCGCGCTCACGCCCGCGCTGATCCCCAGACACACCAGCGCCAGCGCGACCCACACGAATCCCTTCTGGCGGCCCCATCGCTTGATCATCGCGTTTTCCAGCGAGACGACGCGCTGCTGTTCGGACAGGACGCTCTCGCGCTGATCGAGTACCTGCTGGGCGGCGGTGGTCAGCGGTTCGATCTGGGCACGGTCGTGGTCGAGGGATTTCTGTTTGGCTTCCAGTTTCTTCTGGATCTCGTTCAGCTCGCTTTGACGAGCGGTGATTTTGTCTTGCTGCTGCTTGAGTTCGTTGCGCTGCTTGTCGAGTTCGCTCTGCTGCTTGGCAAGCTCCGCTTCGCCCTGCTCCTGCTTGGTGCGCAGCTCCTGGGTGGTCTTCTCCGCGGCCCGCTTGAACTCGGTTTCGCGCTTGACGATCTCCGCGTCGCGCGCCTCGAACCGCTGGGTCTGCTCGGCCAGCTCGGCCTTCTTCGACTCGATCTCCTGCTGGACGTTTTCCAGGTCCGAGGCTCGGCTGTTCAGCGCCTCGTGCCGCTTGGCCAGGTCGGCCTTCTCGGTGCCGATGGCGGCCAGCTGGGTAGCCAGCTCCTCACGCTCGGCGGCGGTTTCTTTTTCAAAGACCTCGCGGCGCTCGGCCAGCTCCTTTTCGATCTCCGCAAGACGCTGCTCGAGGTCCTGCTTCTGGCCGGCGGTTTCTTTTTCAAAGGCCTCGCGCTTCTCGGCCAGCTCCTGTTCGAGCTGCTGGTGGCGCTGGTCGATCTCGGCCTTCTGGGCTTCGATCGTCTCGGTGGCCTGCTGACGGGCGGCTTCGAGCTCGGCTTCCAACGCGGCGCGACGCTCCTGGGTCTCAGCGGTCAGCTGGTTCTCCAGGTCCGCCAGCTCGGACATCTTCGCGTTGGTCTGTTCGTCGAGTTCCTGCTGTTTCTGGGCGATCTCGCTTTCGATCGCCTCGCGCCTGGTGTTGAGTTCGGTTTCGACGCGCTGCTGCTCGGCGGTGAGTTTCTGCTTCTCGTCTTCGAGCTTGTTGCTCAATTCGTCGAGGCGGACGCCGCGGTCCTCGATGTCGCGGCGCACGCGATCGACTTCGGCCTCGACCTCGTCGAGCGCGGTCTGGCGGGTTTCGATGTCGTTGCGGTCGGCTTCGGTCTGTTCGCGGAGCTGCTCGATCGCCTGTCGCTCGGCTTCGACCTCGCTGATCAGCTTCTCGCGCGCGTCACCGAGCGCCTTGTTCTGGGCGTTCTCGTATTCGGTGAAGTAGCTTTCGAGTTGCTCGGCGTAGTTGGACGCCGCGGCCTGCATCTGCTCGAACTGGGCCTGGATCTGCAACCAGCCCTCGCTCACCTTGGGATGGGGGACGGTCAGGTTCTCGCTCTTCGACGAGTTTGTATGGGTTTCTGGCATCGTGAGGCTCGCTTTGTTTTTCTAAATATCCCATTCGTCTCACGCGGGCGTCCACCGCGGGCGATGGAAGATGGTGAAAACGAGCCTGTTGTGCGGCCTGTAACGATTGTGTCGTTTCGGTCGCCTCGAAGCGGCGGAAGCGAGCGGCTATGATGTCGCGTTTGAAGCCAGGCAGAGGGTGCCAACAGTGGATTTGAACCTGAAAACCGTCTCAGACAAGGTCGACGCCGGCGAGCGGCTGACCGCAGACGACGCCCGCGCGCTGTTCGACTCGCACGACGTGTGGACCATCGGGCGCCTGGCCGATCGGGTCCGCCGTCGGATGCACGGCAACGCCGCCTACTACAACGTCAACCGCCACTTCAACTACTCCAACGTCTGTGCGCTGAGCTGCCACTTCTGCGACTTCTACCGCAAGCGTGGCGAGGCGGGCGCGTACGAGTTCTCGACCGACGATGCCCGTGCCCAGGCACGCGACGCGCGTGAGGCGGGGGCGACCGAGATCCACATGGTCGGCGGTCTGCACCCCTACCTGCCTTTCAGTTACTACACCGACATGCTCGAAGCGATACGGGGCGAGTACCCGCATCTGCACATCAAGGCGTTCACCGCGGTGGAGATCGTTCACCTGGCGCGCATCGACAAGCGACCGAACGATCTGGCCGGCGTGCTCGGTGACCTGCGGGACGCGGGGCTGGGTTCGCTGCCCGGCGGCGGGGCGGAGGTCTTCGACGACCGCTGTCACGACGAGGCGTACAAGGGCAAGATCCGCAGCGACAAGTGGCTCGAGGTGCACGACGTGGCGCACGAGCTGGGCCTGATGTCCAACGCCACGATCCTCTACGGCCACATCGAATCAATCGACGACCGCATCGGTCACCTCATGCTGCTGCGCGAGGCGCAGGACCGCGCGATCGAGCGAGGCTGGCCCGGCCGCTTCCAGACGGTCATTCCGCTGCCGTTTGTGCCCGGTGAGTCGAAGCTGCGACACCTGCCGGGGCCGACGGGGCTGGATGACTTGAAGATGATGGCGATCAGCCGATTGGTGCTGGACAACTTCGACCACGTCAAGGCGTTCTGGATCATGCAGACCATCGAGCTCAGCCAACTGGCGTTGCAGTTCGGTGTGGACGACATCGATGGCACGGTCGTCTGGTACGACATCACGAAGGTCAAGCGGGACGGCTCGACGCACCAAGAGATGTCGGCCGGTCATCTGCGTCGCGCGATCGCCGAGGCGGGGTTTGAGCCGATCGAGCGTGACACGCTCTACCGTCGGGTTGCGCGGGATGGGGCGGCTTGGCGTTTGGCGGATGCCTCACTCGAACACGTCTGATTCGTGACGACGGATGAAAAACAACCGAGATGGTCTATCCATCGCGGTTGTGCCTCCTAGTGATCATGTACTCGTTCTCGGATGTGTTTTGGGGTGTTGGCTGCGTTGCGTATCCTGCAAAAGCCCCCTTCACGACTGCGGCCAGATAGACATAAGATACACGCCGATCGGAATCGCAGCCAATAATATTGCGACAATGTTCGGCTTTGTGCAGCAATTATTTGCGAATGCGAGGCTTGCGAGCGATGTAATGCGTCAGTCCCGAAGTGTTATCGCGTACGTTTCTTGCCACGGGACGAATAAAGCCGTGCCCTTTTCTTCGTAATATCTTGCGATTTCATTGCCTTGCGAATACCAGCTACGCGTGGCGCTACGTACCGACGCAAATTGAAACTTTCCGTCATAGATCAGGGAGAAGACGACGCAATCCCGTGCACCGCTTGGCGGTTGAATCCGCTGAGTGCCGAGGTATGTCACGGTCATACGACTCGAGCCGCGCTCACGGACCTGGTCGGGCCTGTCGCGGTGGTAGACGATGGCTTGGGACTGGGTGGTGAGAGATTGGCCCGCCTTGAGGGTGGGTTCCAGTGAGACAAGAGGCTCGCTGAATCGGGTGATGACGTTGTGTTTGAGGTCTTCGACGGCGTGCAATTGGACCTGGCCGGCCTCGGTGATCCGGACGTGACTGATCTTTCGACGGGCCGGCTCGTGCACGCGCCACAGCCCGTCGCCTTGACCCTCAGCCGATTCCCACCGCACGATGAAGGGCTCAGCGTCGGGGGCGTTGACGTGCTCGTATCGGATCGTGCCCGAGACGGGCTGGTGTACGACGCGGCCTGTTTCCGGCGGCAGGGGAGCGTCATTCAGCGGTGTCAACAACAGCGGCTGGAAGACAGCCGGGGCGTCGTCGTAAGCCAGGTGCTGCTCGCAGGCGGCTGAGAAGACCGTCAGGCTCGCGATCAGCAGCGTGCCGCAGATTTGCATGAAACGCGTCACCATGTGACGATGATACGTTAATCTGTGCCCGAAGAAATAGGATACCCGCGGGGATTTTGTTGGAGTGGCTTTATGGGCTGGGAGGCCTACCTGACTTTAAGCGTGATTCTCGCAGCCCTGGGGCTGATGACGTTCACCCGATACGCTGCGGACCTGATCCTCGCCGCGGCGGTGACGGTGCTGCTATTGACCGGTGTGATCGATTCCGGCCAGCTGCTGCACGGGTTCGCCAACGAGGGCATCTGGACCATCGCGGTGCTGTTCGTGGTGGCGGCGGGGTTGCGAGACACCGGTGGGATGACGTGGGTAGCGTCGCGCGTGCTGGGCCGGCCGCGGTCTCTGATATCCGCGCAGTCTCGGATCATGTTTCCCGTGGCGGTCATCAGCGCGTTCATGAACAACACGCCACTGGTGGCGATGATGATGCCGGTGATCAGCGACTGGGCGAAGAAGTGCAACCTGTCTCCGTCGAAGCTGTTGTTGCCGCTGAGCTACGCGTCGATCCTGGGCGGCGCGTGCACGCTGGTGGGCACGAGCACGAACCTCATCATCAACGGCTGGATCATCGACCACGCCCGCCAGGCCGCCGAGGAGAACCAACCCATCGCGGGGATCGACCCGTCCGGACTGGGGATGTTTGAGATGGCGGTGGTGGGTGTGCCGGTGTGTCTGTTGGGCATCGGTTTTGTGATGCTGACCAGCAGGTTCCTGCTGTCGAACCGTCGGCCGGCGTCGGAGACGCTGGGCGATCCGCGCGAGTACACGGTGGAGTTGATGGTGGATGAGGCCGGGCCCCTGGTGGGGCAGACCATCGAGCAGGCGGGTCTGCGTAACCTGCCCAACGCGTACCTCGTGGAGATCGAGCGCGAGGGCAACATCTACGCCCCCGTCGCGCCGACCCAGACGCTGCTGGGTAACGATCGGCTGGTTTTCGTGGGGATCGTCGAGTCGATCGTCGATCTGCAGAAGATCCGCGGCCTTTCGCCGGCGACCAACCAGGTGTTCAAACTGGACACGCCCCGTCGGAGTCGGTGTTTGATCGAGGCGGTGGTGTCGAACTCCTGCCCGCTGCGCGGCAGGACGATCAAGGAGGGGCGGTTCCGCACGGTGTACAACGCGGCGGTGATCGCGGTGCACCGCAACGGTGAGCGTATCAACAAGAAGATCGGTGACATCACGCTGCAGGCCGGCGACACGCTGCTGCTGGAGACGACCCCCACGTTCGTGGCCGACCAGCGCAACAGCCGCGACTTCTACCTGGTCAGTCAGGTGGAGGGCTCGACGCCGCCGCGGCACGAGCGTGCGCCGGTGGCGATCGGCATCCTCGCGGTGATGGTGGCGGTGGTGACGGCGGGCGTGCCGATCTTTTACGCGGCGCTGGCAGCGGCGGGGCTGATGCTGGGTACGCGATGCGTCTCGTCGTCGGCCGGTCGCGGCGCGATCGACTGGTCGGTGTTGATCGTGATCGCCGCGGCGCTGGGTCTGGGCAAGGCGATGGAAACCAGCGGCCTGGCGGATGCGCTGGGCAACGGGATCATTGCCATGTCTGGTGACAGCCCGTACCTGGCGCTGGTGCTGGTGTACGTGATGACGATGGTGCTGGCGGCGATGGTGACCAGCAAGGCCGCGGCGATATTGGTGCTGCCGGTGGCGCTGATGATCTGCAGCGGCGAACACCTCGACGTCAGTTTGATGCCCTATGTCATGGCGATCCTGATCGCCTCGGCGACCACGCTGGCCACGCCGATCGGTTACCCCACCAACCTCATGGTGTACGGTCCCGGTGGCTATCGTTTCTCCGATTACCTGCGCATCGGACTGCCGATGTCGCTGGCGATCGCGGTGCTGGCGCTGATTCTGATCCCCTTGGTCTGGCCGCTGACCGCTAACGCAGGTCCGTCGTAGCCAGCGCCGCCAGTTCCAGGTCCGCCAAATCGTTTTCGATGAAGTGCTGATATCCCAGCCCCGCGATCATCGCGGCGTTGTCGAGACAGTACCCCATGGCGGGCACGCGCACGTCGAGGTTGCGCTCGGCGCCGAGCTGTTCGACGCTGCTGCGCAACAGCGAGTTGGCGCTGACACCGCCACCGATGACCAGCGTCTTCGCGTCGATTCGGTCGAGTGCTCGCTGCATCTTCTTGATCAGCACGTCGATCGCCGCGGCCTGGAAGCTGGCGCAGATGTCGGCCCGCTGGGTATCGGATAGTTCCGACGCGTCGCGCTCGAACACCGCGTCGCGCCCGCGACCGGTGGGCTTGCCGCGTACCTCGTAGAGCACGGCGGTCTTGATCCCGCTGAACGAGAAGTCCAGCGAATCGGCGTCGAGCATGGTGCGCGGGAAGCGGATGGCGGTCGGGTCGCCGGTCTGTGCGAGCTTGTCGACGATGGGGCCGCCGGGGAAGCCGATCTCGAGGATGGCGGCGACCTTGTCGTACGCCTCGCCCACGGCGTCGTCGATCGTGCGACCCAGCAGGGACATCTTCAGCGGGCTGTCCACCTGGTAGATC
>JANQJT010000257.1 GCA_028281485.1 Phycisphaeraceae bacterium | reverse complement strand
CGCGGGCCAGTAGTTCATCTCGGCGTTGATGTTGAGCGTGTAGTTCGAGGACCAGGCGGGGCGGACGTCTTCGTTCCAGATGCCCTGGAGGTTGGCCGGCTGGGAGCCGGGTCGGGAGGAGGCGATGAGCATGTATCGGCCGAGCTGGAAGGTGAGCGCGACCAGAGCCGGATCGGTGTTGGGTTGGTAGTCGGCGATGCGCCGGGCGGTGGGGGTGTGGTCAGGGCCGGGGCCGAGTTCGAGCGTGACGCGATCAAACAGGACGCGGTGGTCGTCGGTGTGGGTTTGGATGAGTTTCTCGTCGTCGTGTGACAGGGCTTTGGTGAGTTGGGCGGCGCTGAGGGCTTCGGCGTCGCGGCCTTCGAGGCCGGGTGACTTGTCGTAGCCGTTGAAGCTGGTGGCGTTGGTCAGCAGGAGGGTGACCGACTGGTTTGCGGAGACGACGAGTTGCTCGTCGGATTGTTGGGCGGTGAGTGATGCGTCGCCGCGTGCGTGCAGGCGTGTGACGAAGCGTGTGCCTTCGCCGACCGGCTCGTCGTAGACGACGGGGTTGGGCGTGTCGCGGTAGTTGGGTTCGACGTGCGAGGGGGCGACGCCGCGCATGATGAGCGTGAAGTTATCCGTGGAATCGACGGTGTGTTTCAGCTTGCTATCGAGCGCCGCGGACAGGCGGATCGGGTCGGGGCCCTCGGCGGTGATGCGGACGACGAGCACCTGGTCGGGGAAGCTGGAGAAGACCTGTCGCGTGTAGGTTGTTTGGCCGGCGCGGTAGCGTGTGACGACCAGGCCGCGGTTCATGTCGAGCGTGCGTGTGTAGTCGGTGGCCTGTCCGTCGTGAGTGAATCGCAGGCTGAGGTCGCCCAGCGGCATGTAGCTCTGTGTGAAGTAGCCCTGCATCTTCATGCTGGCGCGTTGGGCCTCGACGAACTTGCCTTCGAACAGGAGCCGGCGCACTTCGGACAGCGCTTCGAGTGCGCCCGGGTTGTTGCCGTCGCGCGGGTAGCCGGACCAGAGGGTGTCGTCGTTGAGGGCGATGCGTTCGGATTCGATTCCGCCGAACACCATCGCGCCGAGGCGACCGTTGCCCACGGGGTAGGCTTCGACCCAGTGCTCGGCGGGCTCGTGTTCAAACAGCCGGTAGGTCATCGTGGTCTCGTGTGCGGTTAAAGCGCATCCCGCGAGATGAAGACATGAAAAAACCATGGCCGGGAGGACCGGCCATGGCGGTTTGTGTTTCGATGCCGGCTTCGCATGTGTGGTGTGTGCGTGTGGCATGCGAGCATTGTATCGGGACTTAGGCGTTGAGTTGCGGGCGGTCGGGCTCGGGCCAGTCGACGTGGAAGAACTTGCTGCGCGGCTGGTCGGTGCGTTCGTAGGTGTGTGCGCCGAAGTAATCGCGCTGGGCCTGGAGGAGGTTGGCGGGGAGGACGGCGGAGCGGTAGCCGTCGAAGTAGGCCAGGGCGCTGGAGAAGGCGGGGGTGGGCACGCCGTGCAACACGGCCAGCGAGATGACCTTGCGCCAGTTGTCCTGACAGCGGTGCAGCTCGCGTTTGAAGAACGGATCGAGCATGAGGTTCTGGAGCTTGGGGTTCTTGGTGTAGGCGGCGGTGATCTTCTGGAGGAAGCGGGCGCGGATGATGCAGCCGCCGCGGAAGATGGCGGCGATCTCGCCGAAGTTCAGCTTCCACCGGTGCTGGCGGGCGGCCTCGGCCATGAGCTGGAAGCCCTGGGCGTAGGCGCAGATCTTCGAGCTGTACAGCGCGTCGTGGATGGCCTGGATCGTGGCGGCCTTGCCGCGGACGGGTTTGACGTCTTTCGGGCCGCGCAGTGACTTGCTTGCGGCGATGCGTTCTTCTTTGAGCGCCGAGAGGAACCGTGCGAACACGGCCTCGGCGATCGCGTTGGCGGGGATGCCGAGGTCCAGGGCGCTGGCGCTGGTCCACTTGCCGGTGCCCTTCTGGCCCGCCGTGTCCAGCACGACATCGACGAGGAACTTGCGCCGGTTGGCCGGGTCGCGCTGTTGGAGGATGTCGGTGGTGATCTCGATGAGGTAGGAGTCGAGCACGCCGGTGTTCCACTGGCCGAAGACCTTGCTCATCTCGTCGGACTTCATGCCGAGCAGCTGCTTCATGAGGTTGTAGGCCTCGCAGATGAGCTGCATGTCGATGTACTCGATGCCGTTGTGGACCATCTTGACGTAGTGGCCTGCGCCGTCGGCACCGATGTGCGCGGTGCAGGGCACGCCCTGCGTGATGGGCTTGCCGGGTTGGTAGTCTTCGTAGGGCTTGCCGGTACGAGCGTTGACCTTGGCGCTGATGGCCTGCCAGATGGGTTTGAGGGATTTCCATGCCTTCTTGGAGCCGCCGGGCATGAGGGAGGGGCCGAAGCGTGCGCCGAGTTCGCCGCCGGAGACGCCGGAGCCGATGAACTCGTAGCCCTTATCGCGGAGGTCGGATTCGCGGCGGATGGTGGCGTTCCAGTTGCTGTTGCCGCCGTCGATGATGATGTCGCCCTTGCTGATCAAGGGCAGCAGCGCGTCGATAGTCATGTCCACGGCGTCGCGGTCTTCCGGCAGCACCGCGGTGGACTTGACCAGCAGGATGATCTTGCGCGGCTTGGCGATCGATTTGACGAAGTCCTTGAGTTCGGCGAAGCCGATGACGCGGTCGGCCGAGGGCTCGTTGGTCCGGCAGTCGGCGATGAACGCGTCGGTCTTGCTGGCGGTGCGGTTGTAGACCGAGACGGTGTAGCCGTGGTCGGCCATGTTGAGCACGAGGTTCTGACCCATGACGGCCAGGCCGATGAGTCCGATGTCTGATTTGGCTTTTTTCTTCTTCGCCATGGGTGGGGTCCTTTGGGGTGTCGCCCGTCTTGGGGCGTTGTGTGTCAGCTGAAGGCGGTCAGTAAGGTCAGGCCCGCGCCGGTCAGCAGAAGCGCCGCCGAGCCGCACCCGCTGGATGGGGCCTGGAACTTGTCGGGATCGCTCTGCCGTAGAGCGGTTTCGTGTTCGTCGAGGGTTGTCTTGGCGGTGGTCAGATCGCAGCCGGTGGCGGCACGGAAGAGCTTGATCGCCTGTATCTTTCGGCCGGCGAACAGCTCGGCTTCGATCTGCTGCCATTGCTCGGTGGTGGGTTCGTTCACGCCGCGATCTCCCGGTCGGCTGGGGGAGAGGATAGGCCGATTTTCGTGATCCTCGCCATTGAGGAAACCCTTATAGACCTGGTGCGGCACCGCCAAGCAAAGGTAGGTGGGCCGATGTGACGTGTCAACGTGGATGCGGGGGTCGATCTAAGGCGTTTGCGACGTTGCGGATAGGGCTTTGCAGCGTGTAGGATGCACGTGTCAGATCTATTTGCTGCTCGATTAGTAAGGGCTCAGTCGGGAACGGCCATGTCGGATTCACAACCTGTCATCTCATTGAATGAAGTGATCAAGAGCTTCGACGGTCGCGTCGTGCTGACCGGTGTAACGTTCGACGTGCACGCCGGCGAGACGATGGTCGTGATGGGCGGCTCGGGCTGCGGCAAGAGCACGCTGCTGCGGATGATCATTGGCTCGTTCCGTCCTGATTCCGGCGCGATCAGGCTCTGGGACGACGACGTGACCCGGATGGACGAGGAGGAGTTGAACCGGCTCCGCCTGAAGTTCGGCATCCTCTTCCAGTCCGGCGCGCTGTTCCAGAGCATGACCGTGGCCCAGAACGTCGCGCTGCCGCTGCAGGAGCACACGGCGCTCGACCAGGCCACGATCGACATCATGGTGAAGATCAAGCTGGAGCTGGTGGGATTGCGTGAGCACGCCGACAAATACCCCGCGCAGATCTCCGGCGGCATGAAGAAACGCGCGGGGCTGGCCCGGGCGCTGGCGCTGGACCCGCAGATCCTGTTCTACGACGAGCCCAGCGCCGGTCTCGACCCGGTCACCAGCGCCGAGATCGATCAGCTCATGGTCGACCTGACCAAGAAGCTGGGCGTGACGAGCGTGGTGGTGACCCACGAGATGGACTCGGCGTTCACCATCGCCGACCGGATGGTCATGCTGGACAAGGGGCGCGTGCTGGCGGTGGAGGATCGGCAGTGGTTCGAACAGATCCGCGACCACGAGGGCGAGCTGGACGAGGACCGCGCGTTGATCCGCCAGTTCCTCAAGGGCGACGCCGAGGGGCCGATCACGCAGCGCAAGTTGGGTACGAATTACGCAGAAGACCTGCTGGGCGCCGAGGCCGAGCCGCGCATCGTGCCGCGTCCGTCGGTCACGGCGACGCGATCGGCATAGGTTTCCGCGAGCGATAAGGGACACGCGATGAGTCAGACATCCGACAACTTCAAGGCGGGCCTGTTCGTGATGATGGGCATGGTATTGCTCCTGGTGTTCATCTTCGCCATGACCGACCTGAGCTACTTCTTTGCCAAGACGCAGGCCGTTGATGTGCGCTTCCTTCTGAGAGACGGGCTGAAGGGCCTGAAGGTCGGCGCACAGGTCACGATCGGTGACTTCCCCGCCGGCAGCGTGACGAAGATCGAAGACGATGCGCCCGACGCCAACGGCCAGGTGGTGGCGAAGATCGTCACCGTCGAGATTCCCGAGCGGTACAGGCTTTATGACAACGCCGTGGTCGAGTTGAACATGCCCCCGCTGGGCAGCGGCACGAAGCTGAACATCCGCAGCATCGGATACGACGCGACCGTGGAGCAGGAACAGGCACTGATCGTGCAGGGCATGCGCGTGATTCGCTTGGATTCACAGGGCCGGATCGTGAAGGTGCCGGCCGACCTGGCGGACGATTTCACCGCCGAGCAGATCGAAGCCGAAGGGACCCAGGCCTGGGTCGATCGGGCCGGTCGGGCGCGGCTGGGCGAGAGCTGGGAATACATCTACGCCGACGTGGCGCCGCTGCGCGGTGGGGCGGCGCCGAGCCAGATGGTTGTCGACCTGGTCCGCGAGATCGGTATCGACGAGGTCCAGCGGGCCCAGATCCGCAACATCATCACCAATGTGGAAGGGATCACCACGACGCTGGCCACGCGCAAGGAAGACGTGAACCAGATCGTGCAGGACGTGGCGCACGTGACCGGCGGGCTGCGCCAGTACAGCGACTCGTGGTGGGAGCGGATCGAGTCGATCACCGGCAGCGCCAAGTCGGCGCTGGAGACCGCCGATGGGTGGATCCATGAGAACGAGCCGGTGCTGACCGAGGCCGTGGCCAAGGGCCGGGACACGATGGCCAACGCCGCGGAGATCACCGAGAAGTTCAAGACCGAGTCGATGCCGAAGATCGAGGTGGCGCTGGACCGGGCGCGCGAGGCGATCGGCTACGTGAAGGACACCAGCGAAGAGTTGCGCACGGTCGTGACGACGCAGCGCCCGGTGCTGGAGCGCATGCTGGCCAACATGCGACTGAGCAGCGATCAGCTCAAGCTCGCCACCATCGAGATCCGTCGTTCGCCCTGGCGTCTGCTGTACAAGCCGGGTGAGAAGGAACTGGAGACCGACAATCTCTACGACGCGGCGCGCAGCTTCGCGTTGGCCGCGGGCACGCTCGAGTCGTCAGCCGACTCGCTGCAGAGCATGCTCGACAAGTACGGCGACGAGATCGATCCCAACGACGAGAACCTCAAGCTGATGCTGGAGAACCTCCAGCTCAGCTTCGAGCGCTACACCGAGGCCGAGAAGCACTTCTGGGACGCGGTGGAAGTCAACGACCTCAAGTAAACAGCCACGGATAAGACGCGCGTTTTGCAGAGGATATTTGGGGAAGTGTCATGTCAGAAGAGCCTCAGTTCATGGCGGTTGGTTCACAGGACGCTGCGTTTCAGAAAACCATCAGGGATGCACAATCGACGCTCGACCAATTCCGCAGGCTTCTTCCTAGGCTGATCGGCACGGAGGCGTATCCCTCGATCAAGGCCTGTCTGACCTGTGGCGAAGACCGTGTGAACATTTGGCTTACGGTCGAAGTAGCGGGTGAATCGGATTTCATCGCAACGCTGTTTGAAGTCCCTTCCGAGTTTGAGGATTACAACGTGGGCGATGCGGTGCGCGTGCCTTGTGACGCGGTCCTGGACTGGATGTATCACGACCAGGGAACACTTCATGGTGGGTTTTCATTGCGATATCAGCGTTCGTTATTGCCGACCGAGGAACACGCGGCGTTTGATGAACGTCTGGGTGTGGAGCGATACGCCTAGTCATTGCCTTTGACCGCCAATGTGGTCACTGGCCTCAACTTCTAGCCTGAAATCTTTGCACGCCCCGCTCAACTCTTTGGGCGGTCGGGCGATTCGCGTATCTGTAGATTTACGCGGGGATTATCGGTTTCCGACACAAGACGGCGACGGATCGGTCCGATTAAAAACGCGTTGGCACGCCGAGTGACGCGTTGGCAGGTCCGGACATCCTAGAGGACGAAGTGGCAGGCCCCCTCGCCCCTGGTGGCTCACCAGCGAGCAATCGGTGGCATCGGCCTTGCGCCTCGACCAATGTCCCGACGGCTATAATGCCGATGATGGCCCAGTGCAGGAGGCACCAGGCAACGCATGAAATGGGAGTGACCCATGTTTGAACGTTTTACCGACCGCGCACGAAAAGTGATGGCGCTGGCCAATCAGGAGGCCCAGCGCTTCAACCACGAATACATCGGCACCGAACACATTCTGCTCGGGCTGGTCAAAGAGGGCTCCGGCGTCGGCGCCAACGTGCTGAAGAATCTCGATGTCGATCTCCGCAAGGTCCGCCTCGAGGTCGAGAAGCTCGTCAAGTCCGGCCCGGACATGGTCACCATGGGCAAGCTGCCCCAGACCCCCCGCGCCAAAAAGGTCATCGAGTACGCCATCGAGGAGGCGCGCAACCTGAACCACAATTACGTCGGCACCGAGCACCTGCTGCTCGGGCTGCTGCGTGAGCACGACGGCGTCGCGGCGCAGGTGTTGATGAACCTGGGTCTGCGACTGGAAGAGGTGCGCGAGGAGGTGCTCAACCTGCTCGGGGCCGGTTCGACCAGCGAGATGGCGCCCACCGGCGAGTCCGAGGCCGCCGAGGCCCCGTCCGGTCGCCGCGGCAAGAAGAGCCAGACCCCCGCGCTGGACAGCTTCGGCCGCGACCTGACCGAGATGGCCCGCAGCGACGAGCTGGACCCGGTGATCGGTCGCCAGGACGAGATCGAACGCGTCGTGCAGATCCTCTGCCGGCGTACGAAGAACAACCCCGTGCTGATCGGTGAGGCGGGCGTGGGCAAGACGGCGATCGTCGAGGGCCTGGCGCAGCGCGTGATCGGCAAGGACGTGCCGGAGATTCTCGACGGTCGGCGTATCGTCGTGCTGGACCTGGCGATGATGGTCGCGGGCACGAAGTACCGCGGCCAGTTCGAGGAGCGCATCAAGGCGGTCATGAACGAGGTCCGCCGCGCCAAGAACGTGATTCTGTTTATCGACGAGCTACACACGCTGGTCGGCGCCGGCGGCGCGGAGGGCGCGATCGACGCGTCCAACGTGCTCAAGCCCGCGCTCAGCCGCGGCGAGATCCAGTGCATCGGCGCCACGACCATGGACGAGTACCGCAAGTACATCGAGAAGGACGGCGCGCTGGAGCGCCGCTTCCAGATGGTCATGGTCAATCCGCCCAACAAGGAGCAGACGATCGAGATCCTCAAGGGTCTGCGTGATCGTTACGAGGACCACCATCGCGTGCGGATCACCGACGAGGCGGTCGTGCAGGCCGTGGAGCTGAGCACGCGTTACATCACCGGCCGCGTCCAGCCTGACAAGTCGATCGACGTGATCGACGAGGCCGGGGCGCGTATCCGTCTCAAGAGCATGAGCAAGCCGCCGGACCTCACGGAGATCGAGGGCAAGATCGAGCGCCTGACCGTTGAGAAGGACGAGGCGGTGAAGGCGGCGGACTATGAGCGTGCGGCCGAGCTGCGCGACGAAGCCGAGCAGCTGCGCAAGGAAAAAGAGCAGGTCCAGAAGGATTGGCGCGAGCGCAGCCGCGAGGTGGACGGCGTCGTGGACGAAGAGGTGATCGCCGAGGTCGTCAGTAAGATGACCGGCGTGCCGCTGACGCGTCTGGAGAAGGCCGAGACCGAACGCCTGTTGCAACTCGAAGACGAGCTGCACAAGACCGTGGTCAGCCAACACGAGGCGATCCACGCGATCAGCAAGTCCATCCGCCGCGCCCGCAGCGGCTTGAAAGACCCCAAACGCCCCATGGGCAGCTTCATCTTCGTCGGCCCGTCCGGCGTGGGCAAGACGCTGTTGAGCAAGGCGCTGGCCGAGTTCATGTTCGGCGACGAAGAGGCGCTGGTGCACATCGACATGTCCGAGTACATGGAGAAGCACAACGTCTCCCGCCTGATCGGCGCGCCTCCCGGCTATGTCGGTTACGAAGAGGGCGGTCAGCTCACCGAGCGCATCCGCCGGCGCCCGTACGCCGTGGTGCTGCTCGACGAGATCGAAAAGGCCCACCCGGACGTGTTCAACACGCTGCTGCAGGTGATGGAGGAAGGTCGCTTGACCGATTCGTTCGGTCGACAGGTCGACTTCCGTAACGTCATTTTGATCATGACCAGCAACATCGGTGCGGAGCTGATCAAGGGTGGTGGCGGCGGATTCGGTTTCCAGAAGCGCAGCGAAGACGCCGACTACGAGGCGATGAAGGGCACGCTCATGAAGGAGATCGAGCGTCACTTCCGCCCCGAGTTCATCAACCGACTGGACGACGTGATCGTCTTCCGTCCGCTCAACCGCAAGGACCTGGAGGGCATCGTCGAGTACGAGCTGAAGAAGGTCCGCGAGCGTCTGGAAGAGAAGCAGATCGTGCTCGAGTTGGATCAGTCCGCCAAGGACTTCCTGATCGACAAGGGCTACAACCCCGATTACGGCGCCCGCCCGCTGCGTCGCGCCATCGAGCAGCACGTCGAGGACACGCTCAGCGAGTCGATCCTCCGCGGCGAGTTCGAGGGCAAGAACAAGGTGGTCGTGATCAAGAAGGACGGGACGGACGGCCTGTCGTTCGATGCGAGTTACGATGCGTCTCTTGCACCGGCCGAGCCCGAGCCCGCATCTCCTGAAGAGGCCGAGGCCGGCGCGACCTAATTGCTTTTACAAACCTGTGATATCAGCCCCGCGACGGTGTCGCGGGGTTTTTTATCGGCAGGGCCGGCCCACGTGTTGCGGTTGGCGCGACTGTGACGGATTGGGGGTAATCACTCGTATTGATGTCGTTATATCATCAAGTTCGCGATGCTTCGGGTCGATACCGTAACTGGTCACGGTCTATAGGGGTCGGGAGGGAAAGTTTCCTCCCTGAGATTCAAGCTGTTCTCACGCCCGATTTAGATCGGTCGTGGGTTTGAATTACAGGAAACGCCACAGCATGAACCAGAGCATCATCGATAAAGTGCTCCAGTGTCCAAGACTGCCTTCGCTGCCGACAATCGCGATCGAAGTGATTGATCTCTGTCGGACCTCCGACATCAACATCAAGCAAATCGCCACCACGCTCTCGAACGATCCGGCGCTGTCGAGCAAGGTGCTCAAGACGGTGAACAGCTCGTACTACGGGCTGAGCCAGCCGGTGGGCACGATCAGCCACGCGCTGGTGATCCTCGGGTTGAACTCTGTCAAGACGCTGGCCCTGGGCTTCAGCCTGGTTAGCAATCTCAAGAACAGCAACGACGAATCCCTGGATATGATCCGGTTCTGGAAGCGGTCGCTGTTTCGTGCGGTTGGCGCACGATCCGTCGCACAGACCGCGGGTCTGGCCGAACACGAAGAGGTTTTTCTCGGCGGTCTGTTGGCCGACCTGGGTATCCTCGCGATGTCGCAGACTATCGGTCAGAGCCACGGCTACAACAATCTGATCAGGGAATGCCCGGTCGGGTATGGGAATCTCATCGGCAAAGAGCGTGAGCTTCTGGGCACGACGCACTGCGAAGTCGGCGCGGCGTTGGGTGAGAAATGGAAGCTGCCGGGTGTTTTGATCGCTCCGATCCGTTACCACGAAGCGCCCGACAAGGCGCCGCCGAACGTGGAGAAGATCGTCGGCGCCGTGGCGTGCGGTTGCATGATCGCCGACGTGTTCGATCACGAGCAGTCCAGCAAGGTAGACCGCGTGTTCGTCGAGCTGCGTGAGCGTTTCGGCATGGACAACGCCACCGCCGAGCAGCTGTTGGAGACCGTGCGCGACGCGACCAAGGAAATGGCGCGCCTCTTCGATATCAGTTGTGATAACGTGCCGGACATCCAGTCGATCATGTCCGACGCCAACGAGGCGTTGCTGCAGATCACGCTGGAGTCTCAGCAGAGCGCCAACGAGCTGGAGCAGACCAACAAGGAACTCCAGGAGAAGATGTACCAGGACGCGCTGACGGGCGCAGCCAACCGCGGCAAGTTCAACGATTACATCGAGCAGCAGTTCGATTTTGCCACGAAGCAGACGGCGCCGCTGGGTGTGATCTTCATGGACGCCGATCGGTTCAAGTCGGTCAACGACACACACGGCCACGCCGCGGGTGACGCGGTGTTGGTGGCGCTGGCCAGAATTCTGCAGGAGACGGTGGGCGACAAGGGGCTGGTTGCGCGGTACGGCGGCGAGGAGTTTGCCGTGGTGTTGCCCGGGTTCGACCGCAAGGAGGCGGCCTACATGGCCGAGCGCATCCGCAAGAACGTCGAATCGACGCCCGTGCAGTGTGACGAGAACCTCGTGCTGAACTTCACGATCTCCCTGGGTGTGTCCGGTTACGACGGGGTCAGCTTTTTCAAGCGGCCCGATCAGCTGGTGCAGGCGGCCGACAAGGCCGTGTACGCCGCGAAGAACGCCGGGCGCAACTGCGTACGCGTGTTCGCGCCGCGTCAGGCGCAGGCGGCTGCGGGCTGATCTGAAACAATCTTATGAACGCGGTGTGAGTCGGACGATCGCGCGTTCGGAAAACGGGTAGGCGTCGATCATCGCGTGCAGAGAGTCGGCGTTGACCGCCTCGATGCGGGCCAACTCGTCTTCGAACGGGCGGTATTCCCCGGTCGCCAGCCAGTTGCCGCCCAACGCCAACATCCGACCGCTCGGACGCTCCTGCAAGAGCATCAGGTCCATCGCGATCTTGTTTCGCGCACGCTCTACCTCGTCGTCCGCCAGGTCGCCGGTGGCGCCGTCCAGTGTCTCGAAAAGAATCGACTCGACCCGGTCTGCCTTGTCCGG
>JANQJT010000237.1 GCA_028281485.1 Phycisphaeraceae bacterium | reverse complement strand
AAACTGCTCTCCTTCATTGAAGGACGAGGATTGAACCATGTACACAGTCATCGAAGACAGCGGCAGCCAGATCAAGGTCTCCGAGGGCGACATCATCCGTGTCGACCTGCGTGAGTTGGCTGACGACGCGACCGAGATTCAGTTTGATAACGTGCTGCTGGTCGGCGGCGAGGGCGATGCCAAGATCGGCACCCCCACCGTCAGCGGCGCCACCGTCACCGCGGACATCCTGACCGAGGTCAAGGATGAGAAGATCACGGTCATCAAGTTCAAGCGTCGCAAGGGCTACCGCCGCAAGCGTGGTCACCGCCAGCGTTTCCTGCGCGTGAAGATCACCAAAATCGCCGCTTGAGTTTGATCTCGATATGAATTGCAAGACGCTCGTTTACGGGCGTCTTTTTCTTTGCCCAAAGGGAGGTGGCCCGTGAGCGATCTGAATCCGAAGGACAGGGAACTGAGCGAGGATTTCAGCCTGGCTTGCTGGGATCGGACCGCCAAGCTGTGGGACCGGATCACGACGACGGGAGAGGATTACTATCGCACGGCCTTCTTCGGGCCGTTGCACCTGGAAGCGTGTGGTGATGTGCGAGGGCTGCGTGTTCTGGATGTGGGCTGCGGGTCGGGGTATTTCAGTCGGTTGCTGGCCGAGCGCGGGGCTGAGGCGGTGGGGATCGACTGGTCCGAGCAGATGATCGAGCTGGCCAGGCACCGGGAAGACGAGCAGCCGTTGGGCATCGTGTATCGACAGATGGATGCCCGCGAGGTGGATCAACACTTCGAGATTGAGTCGTTCGATCTTGTGACGGGGTGCATGTCGTTTATGGACATCGCGGACCCGACGCCGGCCTTGTCCGCCGCGGCGCGGGTGATGAAGGCGGCGGGCCGATTGGTGATGTGTAATATCCACCCGATCCAAACGACGGCGGTGCGCCAATGGGCGACCGATGCCAATGGCAAGCGGATCGGCCTGACCGTGGGCGGGTATTTCACGACGGACCGGTTTTACTGCGAGTGGGGCGAGGAGAGTTACGGTGAGAAGGTGGCGGTGGTGCAGCACCATTTCACGATCGGCCGATGGTTCGAGATGATCGAGGCGGCGGGGTTGCGGATCGTGAAGCTCGATGAGCCGCGGGCAACGGAGGCAATGATCGCCGCACAGCCGCAGTTGGCGGGCAACGACCTGGTGCCGTTCCCACTGCTGATGGAACTCAAGCGAGCGGATGGGATTTAGCTAGAATGCCGCCCCATGTGGCGAGGCGTATCCGTAAGAAAAGTCGCGCAGTTGATCTTCGGGCCGATGCTCGTGGAGACGCTGAGCATGTTGCTTCTGGCGTGGATGTGTCTGCGTGCGGTGGACCTGACCGGGGATACGAAGCAGCAGATGTGGATCCCGGCGATCGGTTCGGTGGCGTACACGGTGAGCGCGTGGCTGTCGGGTCGCTGGGTGCGGGCGGGGGCGGCGAAGTGGCTGATGATCGTGACGATCTTGGGGGTGTTCGTGACGGGCAGCGCCGCGATGCTTTGGCCGAGCTATTGGTTGTTCATCGCGGCGGTCTGCGTGAACGGTTTTCTGGTCGGCCACTACTACGTGCCGTTTCAGATCAACATGACGCACGTGCAGCCGTTTCGGACGACGGCGTGGTCGGTGGCGTTTTACTGCACGGCGTGGGGCACGGGCGGCACGATCGGGCCGTTTGTGACCGGTTGGTTTGAGACAAGACCGGTGACGGCGTTGATTGGGATCGCGGCGGGCGTGACGGTGTTGAGCACGCTGCTGAACCTGATCGCGATGACCGCCCCGCCGGCCCAGGTCGAACGCCACGCGACGATGTGCTTCCGCAGCACGGCGCACCAGCGGTGGATGACGCGGGCGGCGTTTTTGGTCGTGGGTCTGTCGATGCGAGGCGTTTTCATCACGTTGTGGCCGTTTTTGTGTGAGCAGCGCGGCTGGACGACGATGCAGGCGGGGATCGGGATGTCGGTAATGATGATCAACGTGCCGCTGTGGGCGATGGTCGGGGCGCGGCTGAGGCGTTGGTTGCGATCGCCGGTGTGGCTGATCGGTGCGATGGGGATTTGTGCGGCGGGGATGGTGGCGATGCCGCTGGCGCCGGGGTACGGCTGGGCGCTGGGCGCGGCGATGGCGATCGGCCTGGGTGAGGGCGTGGCGGTGTACTACGGGCTTTACTACGCACACCTGGACCCAGACACGCACGAACGGAGCGTGGGATTGATGGAGGCGTTTGCGGGAGTTTCGTTCACGCTGGGTCCGGTGTTGCTGGGCCTGCTGGCGTGGAACGCGCAAGGGGCGACGGGGCTGATGCCGTACGCGGTGATGGCGGGGGCGATCGTCGTGATGGCGGTGTACGTGGCGCTGCGATGGCAGGAAAAGGAAGCGAATCAGGCGCGGTAGCAGGCGACGGTTTTTTCCGTTTCCCAGACGCGAACGGCGTCGAGCTTTAATCCCGCCGACTCGAGCGGGTCGGTGAGCGTTTCGTAGAACACGCGCACGATGTTTTCCACCGAAGAGTTCATTTCGGCGAAGGCGGGGGTGTCGATGTTCAGGTGCTTGTGGTCGTAGGCTTCGATGATGTGGGCGTTGACGATGGCGTCGAGTGTTTCGACGGGGGTGATGTGGCCGGCTGCATCGATGGGGGCGGCGACGGTGACTTCGAGCCGATAGTTGTGGCCGTGGCCGGAGGGGTTATTGCACTTGCCGAAGGTGGCGCGGTTCTCGTCGTCGGAGAGCGCGTCACAATGCAGACGGTGGGCGGCGGAGAAGTCGTAGGTCTGGCTGATGAGACAGGCGGACATGTCGTGCTCCTGGAGGGTGATCGCGTAGGTGGGCGCCAGTTGCAGGCTGATTCGTGTGACCGGGTGCGGCAGCCGGTCGCGGACGGCGTCCAGCGCCTGCCGCATCATCTGCCCCAGCGGCGCGTCGGCTTGTTGGGCAAAACGAGAGAAGACGGGGAGGATGCGGCTGCGCGTCGCGGCGTCGATGAGCTTGATGTTGACCATGTAGCCGGTCACGGGATCGACGGGACCGACGACGGTGAGTCGGCACTCGTAGTACCGGCCCAACCCGCGCATGGGCGGCCAGGCGGCGTAAGAGTTGTCCATGGGCGCATCGTCGGCCAACGACCCGTCTGGGCCGAGACAGAAACGCACGGCACGTGTGAGTTCGGTCGGCACGCGTGTATGGTAGGCCCGGCCGCGCCAAGCATCCACACGAACAGTATGATGCGATCATGTCCTCTCACGCAGACCCGCCCCGCCGCATCCTGATCGTTCGGCCCAGCGCGCTGGGTGACGTGGGGCGATCGGTGCCGGCGCTGGCGACGCTGCGGGCGGCGTATCCGGACGCCCGGATCGACTGGCTGGTGCGGGACGTGTTCGCCGACTGCCTGCGGTATCACCCGATGCTCGATGAAGTGGTGGCGTTTCCGCGCACGAAGCTGGCGCGGTGTGGGCGGAGCTGGTCGGCAACGAAGCAGACGCTGGCGTGGCTGAACGGCTTGAAGGCGCGGCGGTACGACCTGGTGTATGACCTGCAGGGGTTGCTGCGGAGTGGGATCTTTGCGTGGTGGACGCGGGCGAGGCGGCGTGTGGGGTTTCGCGAGGCGGCGGAGATGGGGTGGCTGGGGTGTAATGTGCGGTATCGCATCGATCCGACGTGGCACACGGTGGACCGGATGGTGGGTTTGCTGGCAGCCGACGGATTAGAGCCGGTGTACGACATGCGGCTGTATACCGGTCAGGAGGAGCGGGCGTGGGCGGAGCAATTTCTAGCAGATAATGGAACGGGGGATGGGCCGTTCGCGGTGATCGCACCGACGGCGAAGTGGGTGAGCAAGCAGTGGCCGATCGAGCGGTTTGCGCAATTGGCGGAGCGGTTGCTTGGCGCGGGGATGTCAAAAGTGGTGGTGGTCGGCAGCGGCGCGGATGTGGAGGCGACGCGGCCGCTTGTTAATAAGGGGTTAATCGATGCGGTGGGCAAGACCAGCGTGGGGCAGTTGATGGCGTTGATCGAGCGTAGCGGTCTGACGGTGAGCAACGACAGCGCGGCGTTGCACCTGGCGGTGGGTCTGGGTGTGCGATGTGTAGGGATTTTCGGGCCGTCGGACCCAGCACTGGCGGGGCCTTATCGGTATAATGTGGGTCTGATCGCGGCGGACAATCCCGATGGCCTGCACTTCCGGGACGTCGGAGACAGTCAGAAACTCATCGCACAGCTGGAAATTGACGATGTATGGAAGGTGGCGCGGCGTGTGCTGGACAGCGAGCCGCCCGTCACCGAGCACTCGGCCGTGGAGCAAGCATGATTCGTCCGATGAACCAGAGCCCGGTGCTTCGTCGCCTGAAGCTGCACGCGATCCAGCTGCGTCGGTTCTTCATGTTGAAGGTGTTGCACGCTGACGACTCGCCCCACCGCCTGGCGATGGGCGTGGCGATCGGCTTGTTCATCGCGTTCACCCCGACGTTCGGGATCCAGTTGTTGCTGTTCTTCCCGCTGTGCTGGTTGCTGCGAGGCAACAGCGTGGTGGGTTTCCCGGCGCTGTTTGCGACGAACATGTTCACGATCATCCCGGTGTACATGGTGCAGTACTGGATCGGGGCGCGCATGCTGGGGACGGACCCGTGGGCGGCGGACTTTCGGGTGCTGGACCAGACGTACGATTCGTGGTGGCAGAGCGTGCAGGGTTACATGACGTTTACGCTGAAGCACGTCGGCCCGCTGGGGCTGGGCAGCGGTGTGACGGCGTTGCTGATTTCTTTGACGGGGTACGTGTGCATGTCGGCGATCGTCAAGCAGTACCGCATGCGGAAGTTCGGCAGCTACTGCGTGCCGCGCCGCAAACCCAATCTCCGTCTCAACAAAAACGCGGCATGAGTCCATCGGGCCCTGGGCCGGTGGTGCTGGCCAGCACGTCGCCTCGGCGTGCGGCGTTGTTGCGTGAGGCGGCGGTGACTTTTGAGGCGGTGTCGCCTCCCTTTGATGATTCGCGAGTGGACTTGGCTGACACGCCGCCGGAGCTGGCGACGGAGGCGTTGGCATACCTCAAGGCCGCGAGCGTGGCGGCGGAACGCGACGCGGGGATCGTCATCGGGTCGGACACGCTGCTTCGGGTCGGCGGTTGCGCGATGGGCAAGGCGGCCGACGCGGCCGCGGCGCGGGTCATGCTCGAGTCGCTGATCGGCAAGACGCACGAGGCGGTGACGGGTGTGGCGCTCATCGATGCGGCCAGCGGGCAATGCGAGGTCTTCCACGACACGACACGCGTGACGATCCTGAACCTCGGCAATGAAGACCTGGACAGCTACCTGGACAGCGAACAATGGCGAGGCAAGGCCGGTGGGTATAATCTTGCAGAGCTGGCGGATCGCTGGTGCTTTGCGCTCGAGGGTGACCCGACGACGGTCGTGGGGCTTCCGATGGAGCGGCTGAGCGATGCGCTGCGTCGGATGACCGGATCGGCACCTGCTTGACGGATACCCGCACACAACACGAAACGATCGAGGCGATCATGTCGGGGGCGGATCGCTCGCTGCGCGCGTCGCTGATGCGTGGTGTGACGGCGGTGGCGGAGCCGGTCTATTGCGGCGCGGCGGGTCTGCGCAACAAGCTGTTCGACTGGGGTCTGCGGGGCGCGGCGAAGGCGCACTGTCCGGTGATCAGCGTGGGCAACATCACGACCGGGGGCACGGGCAAGACGCCGATGGCGGTATACCTGGTCGAACGGTTGCGCGCGATGGGGCGCACGCCCGCGGTGGTCATGCGGGGTTACAAGCAGTCGGCGGATCGGCCGAGCGACGAGGCGGTGTTGCTGCGCGAGACGCTGGGCGACGTGCCGGTGGTCACCGATCCGGATCGCGTGGCGGCGGCGCGGCGGATCGCGACGGACCACCCGGCGGTGGACGTGATCGTGCTGGACGACGGTTTTCAGCACCGTCGCATCGCGCGTGATCTGGACATCGTCCTGGTCGATGCGGCCAATCCGTTTGGGTATGACCGCGTGCTGCCGCGGGGATTGCTGCGTGAGTCGCTCGGCGGATTGCGTCGCGCCGACGCGGTGATCGTGACGCGCTCGCCGCTGTTGGGCGACCCGGCGCGGGCCGGCCAACTCGACACACGGATCGGTCAGCTGCACGGCAAGGCGCCGATCGCACACTTCACACACCAATGGGCGCGTGTGATAGACGAATCCGATGAGCCGGTGGAGTTGAGCCGGACGTCCGTTCTTACGTTCTGCGGGATCGGCAATCCGCGGGCGTTCTTCGGTGAAGCGGCGGAGCGGTGCGAGGTCACCGATACCGTGGCGTTTGCGGATCATCACGCGTACACGGAAGACGACGTGCGCAGTTTGATGTCGCGAATGCGCGACAACGGCGCCGAGGCGCTGCTGACCACGGAGAAGGATTGGGTGAAGCTGCGAGGTTTGCTAGAATCGATGCCCGAGAGGCCTATGATACGACGTGTGGTGCTGTCGCTCGCCTGTCTGCGCGGCGAGGCGGATTTACAAGAGTTGCTCAGGAAAGCGATCGCTCTGGAATGAAAGAACTGATTACTCTCATCGACCGATGGGAATCCAAGCGTGCCCTGGTCGTAGGCGACTTCATGCTGGACCAATCGGTGTTCGGTAACGCCGAGCGTTTGAGTCCCGATGCGCCGGTGCCGGTGTTGAAGGTAGTGGATGAGACGGCGGCGCCGGGTGGCGCGGCCAACGTATGTCGGACGCTGGCGGCGCTGAAGTGTGAGGTGACGTGCCTGGGCCTGGTCGGTGACGATGCGGCGGGTAACCAACTAGTCAACGCGCTGCGTGAGGCGGGGTGTGGGACCGATCAGCTGATCATCGTGGAAGGCCGGCCCACCATCGTGAAGCGGAACATGATCGGCCTGGCGCAGCACCGACATCCCCAGAAGATGTTCCGGGTGGATTACGAAGACAACTCACCGTTGGACGAAGACTTCGTCGAGACGCTTTTCGATCACGCCGTGGCCACGATGCGTCAGGCCGACGTGTTGCTGCTGGAAGACTACAACAAGGGCTTGCTCACCGAAGACCTCTGTCAGCGCCTGATCGCGGAAGCCAAGGCGGCGAACCTGCCGGTCTATGTCGACCCGGCTCCGATCACGGACTACGGCAAGTACCGGGGTTGCACCTGCATGACGCCGAACCGCACGGAAGCGGAGCTGGCGACGGGGTGTGACGTGGAGACAGAGACTCACAAGATGGCCACCCAGTTGCTGAATCAGTTAGAGATGGAGGCGGTGGCGCTGACGCTGGACCGTCACGGCTCGCTGCTTCAGGTCGCGGGCGAAGACCCGGTCCCCGTGCCGACACAGGCGCGCGAGGTGTACGACGTGACGGGCGCCGGCGACGTGTTTTTCGGCACGATGGCGATGGCGCGTGCCAACGGCGCGAGCTGGGTTGACGCGACGAGCATGGCAAACTTCGCGGCGGGCCTGGAGGTCGAGCAGTTCGCGATGGTGCCCATCCCGCTGCAACAGATCCACTCGCAGTTGATCTACCAGCAGGGCGCCCGCATCGGCAAGGTGCGCACGCTGAAGCAGCTGTTGCCGGAGCTGGAGGCGCACCGCTGGGACAAGAAGCGCATCGCTTTCACCAACGGGTGTTTCGACATCCTGCACGCCGGTCACGTTGAGTTGTTGCGTGCGGCGCGGCAGACGGCCGACCTGCTGGTGCTGGCGGTGAACACCGACAAATCCATCCGCCGCCTGAAGGGCGACAAGCGACCGATCGTGACGGAGGCCGAGCGCGTGATGGTGCTCAGCGAGCTGTCGTGCGTGGATTACATCGTTTTGTTCGGTGACGACCCGACGGAAGACCCGAGCGAGAAGGACACGCCGGTGCCGCTGATCCGCGGGATTCAGCCGGACGTGCTGATCAAGGGCGCCCAGTACAACATCGAAGACGTGTTGGGACGCGACATCGTCGAGGAACACGGCGGCGAGGTCGTGTTGATCCCGCACGTCGAAGGGATGAGCACGACCAACATCGTCGACAAGATCCGCGGCCAGAGCTGATCGTTACAACCGTTACAAGTCATACCAACGGGTAAGTCGTCCTGGCCGGACACTATTTTTCTGCAACAACCTGTTTGGCCTCATACGTTTGAACGCGTGGGCGGAATGTGCCGATGCAAGGGTGGGACTTCGCGGCCCGTGTGGAGCCGCGGCCCCATCGTGGAGGCGTCGGGCGTGACCAACGAGATCGACAGCGTGACTGAAACCACCGGGAAAGCCACGGGTGGCAAGCTGCGCACGTACGTGCCCGAGGCGTTGATCGTGATCGTCGTCGCCTCGATCGGCGCGGTGGCGTTCTTCTGGCCCTCGCCGAAGGACGCGGACGCCGGCAGCAGCGGCTTGCCCGCGGACACGAGCTGGCAGCACGCCGACCCGATCGAGTACGAACCGCAGGGCTGGAACACGGCGACGCCTTCGAACGCGTCGTGGCCGGCGTCGACCGATCCGTCACTCGATGCGCAGGCGATCCAGCACCGACTGGAACAACTGAACTCGCTGACCGACACGCAGGCCCAGGCCATGGAGCAGTTGCTCACGGACCTGGCCAGCCAGCGTAACGCGCAGCAGGAGCAGGCCGCGTCGATCAACAAGCTCAGCGAGGCGTTGACACTGCTCGCGCAGCGTCCCGAGCCGAGCAACGAGGCCGAGTCCGCCCAGCAGCAGGAACAGGTCGTCGAGGCGTTGTACGACCTGAAGGCGGCGCTGGATCAGGCCCAGCAGCGCACCGAGCGCAGCGAGCAGGCGTTGATCGCGATGACTCAGCGGTTGGAGTCGCTGGAACAGCAGGCGCGCGAGCAGGCCGAGAACAACGAATCCAACGAGGCCGACGAACAGACCGCCAAGACGATCGCCGAGTTGCGTGGGCAGATCGATTCGGCCCGCCAGGACGAGTCGGCCCAGTGGCAGAGCCTCAACCAGTCGATCAGCGCGCTGGAGTCGCGCCTGGCCAACATCAACCAGAAGCTCGAGGCGCAGCCCGAGCCGACGGCGACGCAGCAGCAAGAGAGCACCGAGAAGACCGCGTCACAGCCCACCGCGCCGCGCACCCGGACCGAGATCGAGCGAACCAACGACCGGCACGCGCCGATCCTGACGCAGGTCGTGATCAAGCTGCTCAACGGCGACTACGTCGAGGCCACGCGTTACTTCTCACCGGAGCACCGCCAGCGCGTCACGGCCGACGGCATCGCCGAGGCGATGGACGGCATCGCATGGGAAGCCGGTCGCTACGCGGGCATGGTTTCGTACCAACGCCTGCCCATGAACCTGGACGATGGCAGCTCGGTCTACCGCGTGGTCGCACGCACGACACACAATCGCCAGGTCAGCTTCACGATCACCATCAACCGTGAAGACAAGGTGGCGGGTCTGTTCGCACGCATCGTGCGGTAAACCCTCGATTCAGTTGTGAGTCATGACGAGCTGGGCGGGATCGGCCCGGTCGATGTCGGCGTCTTCGGGCACGCCCATGTACTGGAGCGTGTCTTCGACGATGCGCGCGGCGAAGGGCGCGGCGACGGTCGATCCGTAGTAGCCGATTTCCTTGTTGGGCATGTGGACGACGACGATCACGACGATCTCGGGTCGATTCAGCGGTGCGCCGCAGACGAACGAGCCGGTGATGCCCTTCTCGATGTAGCCGCCGTTGACACGATCGGGGACCTGAGCGGTGCCGGTCTTGCCCCAGATGCGGTAGCGGTCGGAGCGGGCGTGGGGCTGGCTGCGGGCCTCGGTGACGGCGCGGCGGAGGACGCGGCGGATGTGCTTGGCCGTGGTCGGATCGAGCGTGTGCTGGTAGATCGGCGTGGCCTGGTCGTCGGCCATGAGGGTGGGCGTGGGCATCAGGCCGTCGTTGGCAAAGGCGGCGAAGGCACGCACCATCTGCAACGGCGTGACCGCGATCTCCTGTCCCATCGGCACGGATGTGTCGGAGTAGTGGTTCCACCGCCGCAACGGGTTGACGATGCCGATCGATTCGCCGGGCATGCGTGAGCCGGTCAGCGAGCCGAAGCCGAAGCGTCGGACGGCGTGGTAGAGCCGCTCGCTGCCCATGCGCATGCCGATCTTGGCCATGCCGATGTTGGAGCTGTGCACGAGGATGCCGTCGGCCTCGACCTCGCCGACGGCGTGGTCGTCTTGCAGTCGCCTGCCGAGGGGTGAGACCCAGAAGCGTGTGTCCGAGCAGTCGATGTTTTCGCGCGGGTCGAGCTTGCCCTCGGTGAGCGCGGCGGCGTAGATGAAGGGCTTGAAGATCGAGCCGGGCTCGTAGGGATCGGTGACGCAGCGGTTGCGACGGCGGTCGGCCGATCCCGCCCCACCGGTGGACGGGTCGTAGAAGGGCCAGTTGGCCATGGCCAGGACCTGGCCGGTGGCGGCGTGCATGACGATGGCCTCTCCTCGCTCGGCTTCGTATTGCGTGCACGATTCGGCGAGATGGCGCTCGGCGATGTTCTGGATGACGGTGTCGATGCTGAGCTGGACGTCGGCGCCGTGCGACGGAGGACGGTACGCGTCACGCTGGACCCAGACGGGGCGACGGGCGGCGTCGCGTGTGTACCGCACGCGGCCGGCCTGCTCGGCGAGGTGCTGGTCGAAGGCGAACTCGAGCCCGTCGAGACCGGTGTGGTCGCGCCCGACGAAGCCGATGAGCTGACCGGCGATGGGGCCCTGCGGGTAGGTGCGCAGGGGCATGGGCTCGATGCCGATCGCGCGGCTGTTGAGGGCGCGGG
>JANQJT010000226.1 GCA_028281485.1 Phycisphaeraceae bacterium | reverse complement strand
GACGACTATCGCTTCTGGGACCTGTTCGAGGGCGATTTCCACCTCTTCTGCCCCGCCGAGGGCGAGGAGCTCTACCACGGGTTGTTGCGCGGCGGCGTTGTGTTGTTGGCCTGGCTGTTGACCCGATTGCTGGTTGGACTGATCGGAGGCGGGCTTGTTGCCGTCGCGCACGACAGCGACGTCCGCGTGGGCGGTCGTGTTCTGCGCGGCGGTGTTGGGCGCGGCCTTGGCGATGCCGTCGTTGGAAGCGACGATTGCTTGCTTGGATGTGGTTTGAGGCGTGGGCGTGGGTGTTGCGTTGTTTTGTTGTGTTTCGGGGGCGGGTTGCGTGGGTGCGGGAGCGACCGGGGCGGCGGTGGCAACGGATTTCAGATCGGCGACGACCTGTTCGGCATCGGTGGCTTCGGGCTGAGCTTCGGTGATCGCGCGGTCGGCGTTCAACGAGGCGAAGGGATCGGGTTGATCGGGTTTGGCTTCGGAGTCGGCGTTGTCGTCTGTTTCGTTGCTGTCGGCGGAGGATGATTCGGCTTGTGTGGTGACGAGCTGCGCCGATTGTGAATCGCTTGATTGAGTTGTCGAGGAAGATTGTTTTGTGTCAGAGGACGGTTCCGTCTTGGCTTTCGGTTGGACGTCTGCAACGGGCGCATCGGTCGTTTCGGGCTGCGTTTCGATGGGCGCTTCCTCGATCGGCGGATCGTTTTCGGAACGCGGCTGATCGGGATCGACCTGCTCGACGGGCTGGTCTTCGGGCTGATCGGGTTGTTGTTGTGTGCGCTGGGTCGGTTGCGCAGACTCTGCGGCGCGGTTCAGCCGACTGAGCAGGAAATCGAATGCACCGGGTTCTGCGCCGGCCTCGGCGGCGGGCGCGACGGGCGTGTCGTTGAAATGGGTGGCGGCGGTGAATCCTTCGACTTTCATCCGACGTTCTCCAGTTGACTGACGAGTTTGCTGCCCCGTGAGCGGAGCTGTTCGGTGAGTTGGACGGCCTGGACGACCTCCGCGTCGGTCTTGAACTCCTTGAGCACGGCTGCGGCGATGCGGGGTTGCATGGCGTCGAGGTAGTCGACGACCTGCTCGCTGCTGCCCTGCTCAACGAGGGTCATGAACATCTTCTTGACCTGCTTGGGCGGCAGGCCCTCGTACATGGCGATGGCTTTCTTGAAGCCCTCGTCGTTGAGCTGCGCCTCGATGTCGGCCAGCTTTTGCTCGAGGGCGTCGCGGGTCTGCTGGGTCTCGGTGCGCTCACGCTCCATGCGCGTACGCGACAGGTGCAGGTTGGCGTTGAGGGACTTGATCTCCTGGCGGGTGCGCTCGAGCTGACGCAGGAGCATCTCGTTGCGCTCCTGTTCCTCGGCGAGCTTCTCGGCAGTTGACGCGATGGCGCCGAAGTCAGGAGGCGTGGCGTCGGCGATGGCCTGGGCCTCGGCGGCGGCCTGCTCTTCCTGTTTCTTCTGCACGGCGACGGGGATGGCGAAGATCTCCTGGACCTTCTCGACGCGCTCGCCGCTGATCCGGCCCGACGCGAACATCCATCCCGCAAAGCCGATCACGGCGAGAACGTGAACGACCATGATGATCAGCAGCGCGTTGACGATGGTTTTCATGCCGCCGCCTCCTCACCGCCGCGTGCGTAGGCCTGTGTGGCCAGCTCGTCGAGCTCGGCGGTCTGGCGCCGCTCGATCTCGATGCGCCAGCGGCGCTCCTGCTTGTCGCGAAGCAGTTCGATGGCGCGGCGCTGTCGTGTGGCTTCGATCAATTCGGCTCGCGCCAGGTCGATCCGTTTGGTGAGCTCGAAGAGGCGGAAGGCGATGGACTGTGCGTTGATGGACATGCGTGTGGAGTGGGCGGCGTGGCGACGGATGCTGTCGACATCGACGTGCCCGACGAGGGCGCGGCCGAGCCGGTGCTTGTCGTCGGTGATCGACTGCTGCTGGTTGCGGAGCTGGGTCTCGAGGATGAGCTTCTGACGGAGCAGCTGCGCGAGCCGACGCTGCTTGTCGTCCTCGATGCGCTGTCGGTGCTTGAGCAGCGGGTTGAGCTTGAACTTAAATGCGGCCATCCGTGGCTCCGTTTCGTCGACGCTTACGCGACGCCGACGTTGTTGGTTTGCATCTGCTTGGCGAGTCGATCGGCGGTGGCGCCGACGCTGAGGGCGAGCTCCATGAGCTGGGCCTGGGCGCGTTCGATCGTGACGTGCTCGTCGACGCCCTGTTGCAGGAGGCGATCGATCGCGGGTTTCATTTCGATGGCGAGGTCCTGGGTGGCGTTGGCGCCGGGGGCGTAGGCGCCGATGTTGACCAGGTCTTCGATGTCTTTGTAGGCGGCGAGCAGTTGTTGGAGCTGTTCGCGTGCGGCGGTGTGTGCGGGCTGAGAGACGGTCTTGGCCAGGCGGCTGACGGACTGAAGCACATCGATGGCGGGCCAGTGGGCGCGGTTGGCCAGCTCGCGCGAGAGGACGACGTGGCCGTCGAGGATGCCGCGGACGGCGTCGGAGATCGGCTCGGTCAGATCATCGCCTTCGACGAGGATGGTGAAGAAGCCGGTGATCGATCCGATTGCGGTGCGGCCGCAGCGCTCCATGAGCGTGGGCAGCAGCGCGAAGACCGAGGGGGTGTAGCCCTTGGTGGCGGGCGGTTCGCCGACGGCCAGGCCGATCTGTCGCTGGGCCTGGCAGAAGCGGGTGATCGAGTCCATGAAGAGGACGACGTCGAGGCCTTCGTCGCGGAAGAACTCGGCGACGGTGATGGCGTACTGCGCGGCGCGGACACGCATCAGGGCCGACTCGTCACCGGTGGCGACGACGACGACGCTGCGCTTGAGGCCTTCTTCGCCGAGCGCGTGCTGGAGGAAGTCGTTGACCTCGCGGCCGCGTTCGCCGACGAGCGCGATGACGGAGACGTCGGCGTCGGTGTGTTTGGCGATCTGGCCGAGCAGCGTGCTCTTGCCGATGCCTGGGCCGGCGAAGATGCCGAGGCGTTGGCCGCGACCGGCGGTGAGCATGGTGTCCAGTGCGCGGACGCCGGTGCCGAGCGGTTCGTCGATGGGGACGCGGCTGAGCGGTTCGATGGGGTCGGGCTGGATGGGTCGCGAGACGGTGTCGCGGATGGGCGGGCGCAGGTCGATGGGTCGTCCCATGGCGTCGACGACGCGCCCGAGGTAATCGTGTCCGACGGGGGCGACGGCCGAGGTGTGCAGGCCGACGACGGTGTCGCCGCGGCGCACGCCGGCGGTGAAGCTCATCAACATGACGATGGTCTGGGCGTGATCGAAACCGACGACCTCGCCGTATCGACGACCGGCCGAGGTGCGGACTTCCACCGTCGCGCCTACGGGCAGCGAAAGATCCGCCACGAGCAGCGTGAGCCCGCGCACCTCGCTGACCGTGCCGGTCAGTTCGACCGCGGTCGTGCGCTGCAGGGTCGAGATGGCGGGATCGAACAGCGTCATGCTTCGGTGTCCGTGGGTTGATCGGTATCGGCTTGCGGTTCGTCGTTCGTTTCGTCTTCTGTGGTGTCGGTTTCGGTTGTGGTTTCCTGCGATACCGTCGTGTCGGTGGCGCCGGGCAGGAGGGTTTCGACGATGCGATTGAGTTGGGTTTCGATCTGGGCATCGATGGCGCCGCGGCCGTAGGTGACGATGCATCCGCCGGGCGTGATGTCGGCGTTGTCGTGGAGGTGGGCGTGCTGGAGGGTGGCAACGGTTTCGATCAGTTCGGGTAAGGCCTCATCGACGAGGGCGCGGTCGGCGGGGTGGATGTGGATGGTGGCGTCGGCGGGGTGAGCGATGTGTTCCACGGTGGCGGCGACCTGATCGACCACGAGCGAGGGATCGGTTTGCGGCAGGCGATGAACAATCTTCTGCGCCAGGTGCAGCGCGAGCTCGAGCAGCGACTGCTTGGCGTCGAGCACCATCTGGCGACGCTCGCTGTCCCACTGCTGCGCGGCGGCGACCCAGGCCTGCTGGATCTGGGCGAGCTGTTCACCGGATTGCTGCAACGCTTCTGCGTGACCGGCGGCGCGGCCTTCGCGCAGGCCCTGCTCGGTGCCCTTTGCCAGGCCTTCGGCGTGACCCTGCTCGGAAGCGGCGACGGTGATCTGCTGTGCCTCGGTGCGCGCCTCGGCGATGATGCGGTCTGCCTCGGCCTGCGCCTCGGCGCGGAGCTGCTCGGCGGCCTTGCGCAGGTCACCGAGGTCCAGCACGACGGCTTCGTGATGAATGCGCTGGGCGTTGTTGTCTTTGAGTAACGGCATAAGGCTTGTTTCCACGCGACGGGCTTGCGCCGCGATCGGTTACACGATGATGTCTCCCTCGCCGCCGCCGCGGCCGGCGATGATGATCTCGCCGGCTTCCTCGAGGCGACGGACGATGTCCACGATGCGCTGCTGGGCCTGTTCGACGTCGGCGACACGCACCGGGCCCATGAACTCCATGTCTTCCTTGATGAGCTCGGCGGCGCGCTCGGACATGTTCTTGAATATCTTCTCGACCAGTTCCTCGCTGGCGGTCTTCATCGCCAGGGCCAGCTCGTCGTTGTCGACCTCCTTGAGCACGGCCTGGATGCCCTTGTCGTTGACCAGCAGGATGTCGTCGAAGACGAACATCAGGCGACGGATCGATTCGGCCAGGTCCGGGTCGTCGGTTTCCAGGCCTTCGAGGATGCCCTTCTCGGTGGCACGGTCGATGAGGTTGAGCACCTCGGCGATGGTGTCGACGCCGCCGGTCTTCTCCATGCGCTGCGAGAGCATGGTGCTGAGGCGCGTCTCCAGGCCCTGTTCGACTTCGCGGATCACCTCGGGGTTGGTCTGTTCCATGTTGGCGATGCGCTTGACGACCTCGACCTGTTTCTGCGCGGGCAGCGCGCCGAGGATCTCGGCGGCCTTGTGGTACGGCAGGTGGCTGACGATCAGCGCGATGGTCTGCGGGTGCTCGTCCTGGATGAAGGTGAGCACGTGGTCGGACTCGGCCTTCTGGAGGAAGCTGAAGGGGGTGCGCTGCACGGTCTGTGCGATCTGCTGCATGATCTGGTCGGCGACCTTGGGATCGCAGCTGCGCTTGAGCAGCGCCTTGGCGTAGTCCAGTCCGCCCTCGGCCGCCCAGCTCTTGGCCATGGCCAGGTCGTAGAACTCGCGCACGATGACGGTGCGCATGTCGGGCTCGACGCTGCCGAGCGAGGCGACCTGTCGGGTCAGGCTCTCGACGTCCTGCGGCTCGAGTTCCTGCAGCATGAGCGAGGCGGTCTCTTCATCGAGCGACAGCAGGAGAATGGCGGCTTTCTGTAAGCCGCTCATTTCGGCGATTTGTTCGGTGGCGTCTGCCATGTTCGTTTCCGCGCGCCGGGGGGCGCGTGTTTAGGATTCCTGTTGGTTGACCCAACGCTTGAGCAGCTGTGCCGCGTCGCCGGGGTTTTCCTTGACCATCTGCGAGACCTGTTCGTTGACCTTGCGGCTGGAGATCTGTTCGTCGTCGAGCTCGATGCCCATCAGCACGCCTTCGACGCTGCCCGCCTCGCCGGCCACTTCGTCCTCGGCGGTCAGATCGGGTGGCAAACCGGCCAGTTCCACGGCGCTGGGCACCTCGGCCTGCTGCTGGTTGGTCTTCTTGAGCAGCATGAAGACCGCGCCGATGCTGACCAGCGCCAGTGCGCCCAGCGAGACGTGTCGCATGAGCGGACCGCCGAGCAGCCCCCCACCGCCACCTGTGCCGCCTGCCACGCCGGCCAAAGCCAGTTCCGGATTGGCGTCGGGGTAGACGTCGACCACGACGCGTCCGGCGTCGGCCAGGTCGACCAGGTTCTTCACCTGCTTCTCGATGCGCGGCAGCTGGTCGTCGATGAGGGGTTGGAGTTCGTCGTCGGTGGGCTCGGCGGGCTCTTCCTTGCCCTGATTGAACAGGGCGACGAAGAAGCTGCGCGGCACGTTGACGGTGGCGCTGATGCGTGTGGGCACGCCGCCGGGATCGACGCTGGACTTGTGCGTGACGCCGGCATGCGGCTCGAACTCCTTCTCGCTGTCTTCGGTGGTCTGGGTGCGAGCGGCGGTGGCGGCGCCGGCGATATCGAGGCCGATGTTCGATCGCGCGCCGGGTTCGCCGCCGGCGATGGGTTCGCTGCCCTCGGAGGCGCTGGACTGTTCACGCGTGATCAGGGAGACGGAGGTGTCGTTGGAGTACTCGGTGGATTGGGTCTGTTTGCGAGCGGGGTCGACCTCGACGGTCACGGCCACGATCACGCGGGGGATGTAGCCCAACGCGTCAGAGATCTTGTCGCGGTAGACGCGTTCCTGGGTCTGGACGAGTTCGATCAGGTCACCCGGGACGAAGTCCTCGTCGTCGCGCGGACGGAACTGCCGACCGGCGCGGGCGTCGATAACGGTCACGTCGGTGTCTTCCATTTCGGCGACGGCGCCGGCGACGAGACCGGCGATGGCCCCGGCGGTCTTCTGGTTGAGCCGCTCGTTGGCGGGCATGACGTTGACCGAGGCGCTGGGGCGCTTGTAGTTATCGCCGAACCGGCGGCTGATCGGTCGGGAGATGATGACCGAGGCCGAGTCCACGCCGCGCATCTTGCTGACGATCGCGCTCAGCTCGTTCTGCAGCGCGATGTCGAAGTGCATGCGACCCTGCTCGGAGGACTGCCACCACTTCTGCTGGTTGACGAGGTTGGTGAACCCGTTGGAGGTGTCTTCGGGCAGCATCTGATTGGTCTGCAGCGCCGCGAGCACGTCGATGCGGCGGTCGACAGGAACGAAGATGCGGTCGCCGCGCACCTCGTAGGGGATCGAGCGCATGTCCAGGTAGGACGTGATGGCCGCGCGATCGCCTGCGGCGACGGCCTGATCGATCAACGGCGCCAGGTCGGCCCGGCCGGCGTAAAGCGCCACCAGCCCCAGCGTGGCGGCCAGGAAGATCACCAGCATGGCCATCACCATCTTCGTGCTGGTGTTCAGGCCGGACAGGTTGGCCTGTATCTGATTGAGTGTATTCCGCAGCCAGTTCATTGCGTTCGGCCTCCATGCCGTGTGCGTCGTGAGCCTTGCGTCCGGGGCTCGTGGGTGACGGGTTCGTCGCTCCGCGTCGAGCCGTCACCGCGCCTCGGTGTGCGCGCCCGGGTTATACCCGTACCTCTTTGATCTCTTGGTATGCGTCCATCATCTTGTTGCGTACGGCCAGCAGCGCCTTGAAGGCCACGTCGGCCTTCTGCTTGGCGATCATCACGTTGGCCACGTCGTTGCGTTGGCCGGAGTTGAGGTCTTCGATCGCCTGGTGGGCGTCCTGTTGGAGCTTGTTGACCTGTTCGATGTTCTTCAGCAGCATGTCCTTGAAGGCGGTGTCGTTCTGCCCGCCCCCGCCGGATTTGTTGACCGGGTTGGGCTGGACGCCGCCGCTGCCTGAGATGAGTCCGAGTGGATCGGCCATGGTGGCTACCTCTGTCTATCCTTAAGCGATCAGTCGGATCGCCGAGTTGAGCATGCTCTTGGTCGCCTCGACGGCGGTGATGTTGGCTTCGTACGCGCGGCTGGCCTCAACGGCGTTGACCATCTCCATCATGGGATCGACGTTGGGCATATTCATGTTGCCGTTCTCGTCGGCCAGCGGGTGGCCCTCACCGACATAGACGCTTCGTAGCGGGGCCCGGTCGACAAGGATCTCCTTGACGTGCACGCCGCCGGGGTTTCCGTCGGCCGAGCCGGCCTCGAAGACCACGTCGCGCCGGCGGTACGGGTTGTAGGCGCCGGTGTCGTCGTAGACGGAGAACTGGTTGGCGAGGTTGGCGCTGATCACGTTGAGCCGTGTGCGCTGCGCCACGAGTGCGGAGGTCGAGATGTCAAGTGCGCCGAACATGCGTGTTACTCCTCAGAGGATCAGGGCCGCTCCCTGATGGCGGATTCGAGAGACTGGAACTGGTTGCGGAGCATCTCCAGGGCGGCGTTGTGCGCCATGGCGTTCTCGGCCAGGTCCTGCATGATGTGTTCGAGACTGCGGTTGTTGCGGTCGTGGAACAGGATGTTCTGGTCCCGGGGATCGGTGCGGACGTCGATGCGGTCGGAGAGGAACTTGATCTGCTGGGTGTCCTTCAGTTTCAGATCGCCGTTGGGTCCGCCCGAGCGGTTGCGACGCTCGTCGATGGCGTCGGCGAGCACCTCGCGGAAGCCGGCGGTGTCCAGGTCGGCGGGGCGATAGTTGGGCGTGGAGAGATTGGCGATCGAGTCCACGATCACCTGGTGCCGCTGGGCGGTGAACTGGACCATGCGTTCGAGCACGGGCATGGAGCCGGAGTTGAGCAGACCTTCGATCAATGCCAGTCCTTTCGATGGCGCAACGCACCGGCAGGGGCGACGCAAGTGCCGTACCGCACCGTCGCCGGGCTGATCAATCGATCCAAGTGCCCTTTGTTCTGTAACTTACCGTTGACGCGACACCGCCCCGCCGCTCGGCGATCGCCGATCGTGGGCAGGTCTTGCGCCGCGGTGGCGCAACTGTTGCGCGAAACGGGCTGATCACAGCGACTGTTCGACAAGGTTGCTCTCCTTCCACTTGCGGAGCTTGAGTCCGAGCGTGCGGACGCCGATGCCCAGCGCCTTGGCCGAGCGCTGACGGTGGCCCTGGTGTCGTTGGAGCGTGCGGACAATGATCTCGCGTTCGATGTCGGCCAGCTTGCGTTCGTCGGAGACGGCCAACTCGGGGGCGCGGTCTTCGGTCGACGCGGCGACGGGCTGACCGGTCAGCCAGGGCGCGATGCGGTCGGCGGTGATGGTGTTGCCCGCGGTGAGCACGCCGGCCCGCTCGCAGATGTTCTGCAGCTCGCGCACGTTGCCGGGCCACTCGTACTCCATGAGCAGGTTGGTCGCCGCGTCGTCGAAGCCCTTGGGGTCGCGGCCGTCGCGCAGCGCCTGGCTCATCAGGAAATGGTCGGCCAACAGCGGGATGTCTTCTCCCCGCTCGCGCAGCGCCGGCACGCGCACCGGCAACACATTCAAGCGGAACAGCAGGTCCTCGCGGAACCGCCCCTCGGCCACCTCGCGATCGAGTGCGCGGTTGCTGGTGGCGATCACACGCACATCGACCTCCATCGTGTACGACGAGCCGACGCGTTCGATCTGTTGTTCCTGCAACACGCGCAGCAGCTTGGCCTGCACGGCCGGGTCGACCTCGGAGATCTCATCGAGAATCAGCGTGCCGCCGTCGGACAACTCGAACCGTCCCTTGCGGAGCTGCTCGGCGCCGGTGAACGCGCCCTTCTCGTGACCGAACAGCTCGCTCTCCAGAAGCGACGTGCTGAGCGCCGCACAGTTCACCGCCAGCAGCACCGATTCCCTGCGCGGGCTGAGCGCCACGATGCGTCGGGCGACGACCTCTTTACCGGTGCCCGATTCGCCGGTGATGAGCACGGTGGAGTGTGAGTCGGCGATCTGATCGATCTGGCTGCGCAGCTCCCGCATCGGGCCGGACTCACCGATGAGCTGGGTGTGTCGACCGGGCTCGTTGTTGCAGCGCAGCGCCTCGTTCTCGCGCTTCAGCCGGTAGTGCTCGGCGGCGCGTTTGACGGCCACGACCAGCTCGTCGCCATCGAACGGTTTCTGGATGTAGTCGAACGCGCCGTCCTTCATCGCCTGTACGGCCGTCTCGACCGAGGCGTAAGCGGTCATCAGGATGATGGGCAGGTTGGGCTCACGCTCGAGCGCGTGTCGCAACAGCGACAGGCCGTCCATGCCCGGCATCTTCAGGTCGGTGACCATCGCGGCGGGACGGTGGCGCTCGATGAGTTCGAGCGCGGTCGGCCCATCGGGCGCGGCGATGGGTTGGAAACCGGCGCGAGAGAGCGTGGTGGTCACGCTGTCGCGCATCATCTGTTTATCGTCGACGACGAGGATCCTGGTCATGCGGCTTGACCTCCTTGTGAGGAGCTGTCGGTGGTGGGATTCGGCAGGCAGATGGTAAACACGGCGCCGCCGTCGTTGTGGACGGCGATGGTGCCGCCGTGGGCGTCGATGATGCGGTGCACGATGGCCAGGCCGAGGCCCGTGCCGGTGGCACGCGTCGTGAAGAACGGATTGAAGATGCGGTCGATGTCGTCGGCGTCGATGCCGGGACCGGTATCACGCAACACAACGGTTGTGCCGGTATCGTTCGACTCGGCAGAGAGTCGCAGCGTTCCGCCGTCGGGCATGGCTTCGGCGCCGTTGCGGATCAGGTTGACCAACACCTGGTGGATCAGGTCCGGGTCGGCGTAGAGCTCGATGGAGTCTTCGATCGGATCGACCTGGACGGTGTTGGATTCGATCAGGGGGCGCACGGCCTGCACGGCTCGATCGATCGCATCGGACAGATCACAGACCAGCGGCCTGGGCCGAATGTCACGCGAGAAGTGCAGCACGTCGTTGACGATGCCGTCGAGCCCGCGCACGGCCTGGGCGATCTTGTCCGCCAGGTCGCGCTGCTCGGGCCGATCCGAAAGATCGTTTTCGAGCATGTTGGCGTACAGCTGGATCGAGGCGAGGGGGTTGCGGATCTCGTGAGCGATGCCCGCGGCCATCTCGCCCAGCGCCGCCAAACGGCGCGACCGCTGGAGCGCGGCGTTGGCGGAGGCCAGCTCCTGTTGCAGGCGGACCACCTCGCGGTTGAGCAACTCGTGGCTCTGTTGCAGGCGATCGGTGACCTCGTTGTAAGCACGCACGATGTCACCGAGATCGGCCGGCGGAACCGCGACAGCCGATTCGGGCGTGAGCGCTGCGCGAGATGTTGCGGAGTCTGTCACGGCTTATCCCTGCCTGTCGGTGTAACGCGGTTCGTTGGGCACGGCACGGCTGTAGGCACGCCCGACCGATGAGCCGTGGCGCACCTGCTGCAGTTCCTGGCTGGCGCTGCGACGGCGGTCGGTCAGTGCCTGCCGGTCTTTTTCATCCTGGCTGATGATCTGGTCGAGTTGCGAACGCACGCGATCGATCAACGCGCGCAGCCGTTCACGATCGGGCTCGTCGAGGGAGCTGTAGATCTCGGCCCATTGTTGCTTGTAGGGCTCGACTTCGCCGGACACGACCACGAGCTGATCGATCAGTTCCTGGCGTTGCGAGAGAATGGTGAGCAGCGGTTCGGCGTCGGCTTTCGCCACGAGACGCGACTGCGCCTCGCTGAGACGATTCAACCGATCGTACAGCTGCGCCTGCTTTTCCAGCAGCCGAATCAGCTCGGCCGCCCTGCCTTGTCGCGTTGTCTCGGTCATCCATGACCTCATCAATGCGGGGCTCCGCCCCTTGTTAAACGCGTCGCGTCTACGGTGCGGCGTTGGCCGCCGCGCCGTCGACGGCGCCGAGTTCACCGGTCCAGTCCAGCCACCGTCGCCAGTGATCGCGATCCATCGGCAGCGACGGATCGTTAAAAGCCTCGTCGGGTATCCGGTCCAGGTGCCACTTGGCACGCTCGTTGGCCGTGCGCGCCTTGTCGTACTGACCCAGCTCGCAATAGCTGTTGACGATCTGCACCAGTGCGATCAGCACCGCCGGGTCCTTCTCGTATCGCTGCACCGCCTTGTCGTACAGCGCGATCGCGCCGAGCGGGCCTTCGTATCGGCCCAGATCGTAAGCGCAATCGGCGCGATAGAAGTAGCTGTTGCGAAGATAGAGCTTGTGCAGCTTGCTGAGCTTCGACGTGTCGCCGGCTTCGTAAACCCGGATGACGCTATCGAAACAATCCTGCGCCTTGGCCAGTCGCGTGGCCCGCTCGGCTTCGAAGCTGGCACGCTCGCTGGGCGCCAGCGGCTGCGTGAGTTTCAGGTCGATCTGATCGACGCTCTTGCGGTACGCGTCGCCCAACTGGAACAGCACGTCGGGTAGCAGCTTGGTGTCGCCGTAGCGCGAGACGGCCTCGTCGAAACGCTCGATCGCCTTGACGTAGTCGCCCTCGTCGCCGCGCTTGTAATACAGCCGACCGAGCTCCAGCAGCGCCTCGCGGTACTCGCGACTCTCCGGCCGCAGCGCCTCGTGATCGGTCACCACCGCCAACAACACCTGCTCGGCCTGGGCGAGATACTCCGTCCCCATCGTCAGGTAACAACGCGCCAGCGGCACCAGCGACGCGTACGCCTCCGGGCTCTTCGGATTCAGCTCGATGATTTCCTTGTACATCACCGAGGCGATCTCGAACTGCGCCTCCGCCTGGTACGCCTGGGCCAGGCGGTACTTCACGTTCAGCTGCCGCGCGTCGGCGTCGAGGCTCTTGGCGTATTCCTCGAATCGCGCGATCGCCTGATCGTACAGACCCGCGCGGTCGTAGTTGTCAGCCGCACGCCAGAGGCTGTCGGCGTAGGCCTTCACGTCGTTGTTGGCGATCACGATCTGCGAGTGCTTGTAGTACGCCTCACCGGCCCTGTGGAAGTGACTGGCGATCTCCGCGCGCGTTGATGCGTCGAGCAGCCGATACCGCTCGCGGGCGTCCTCGTCGCTCTCGGCACCCAGCATGTTCTCCGCGATCTTCTCGTGGGTCACCGCGATCTTGAGCTGGATCGAATGGTGCAGGTCATCGCCGTGCAACCGGTTCTCGAGCTCGAGATATCTCAATGCCAGCTCGAACTGGTCCTGGTTGAAACGCCAGTCGCGCTGCGTCGCGATCGACTGTGACAGCAGGTCGTAGTCGGCCTTGCTGCGGCGGTTCTCGGGACGGGCCTGGTACTGATCGACGGCGAGCGTCATGCTTCCCACGGCCTCGTCGTACGAGCCCAGGCGCGACTGACACTCGCCCTTGCCAACCAGGGCCGAAAGGTACGCACGCGTCGTGGGGTAGTTGTCGACCGCGTCGGAGAAGAACTTCAGCGCGTCGACCACGTTACCCTCTTCGTAACGCACGCGCCCCAGACCGGCGAGCGCGTCGCCGTTGAGTGGATCGGAATTGGCGAGCATGCCCTGGGCCTGCAGGTACACCCGTTCGGCGTCCTCGCCATTGCCGGCGAGAAGCATCGCGTCGCCGATCAGCACCAGCAGTTCACCGAGATCGTTGGACTTTTCGAAATCGAAACGCTGCAGCCACCGCGACAACAAGTCCTCGGCCGCCCCATATTCGTTATCACGAAGCAGCAGCTCCGCCTGGCGTGCGATGGCCCAGATCTGGTTCTCACGTGACGGCGAACTCGTGGCAAACGCGTGCAAGCGTCGGATCACCTCTTCGGAGTTCGAGCCGCGATCCACCGCCATCTGCAGCAAACGACGACGCAGCCGCTCACCGGCGCCGGCGTCCTGCTCATCGAACTGTGCCACCAACTGCTCGGCCTTATCGACATGACCCAGGGCGATCAGGCTGTCGGCCAGCGTGGTCAACCGCTTGGCGTTGAGTTCTTCTCCCATGGAAACCGCGTCGTGGTAGCGATCCACGATCAGTTGGAAGTTGGCCGAGCCGGTCCACTTGTTCGCCCGCTGCAGGCCCGCCACGGCGTCGCCGCTGAGCAGGTGCCACTGCGCCTGCAGCTTGGGCTTCAGCTCAGGCATCACCACTTCCAGTCCCTTGAGCGCATCGATGGCTGACTGGTATTCACCGGTAGAGACCAGCGTCTCCACGTCCCCGAGCATGCCCTCGTAATCCGGCTTCTCGGGCTCGGGCGACGCCATGAAGTACCCTATGCCCAACAGCAACAACGCCACGATCAGCAGCGGCAGGTGCCACACCTGTGACAGGGTCGTCGTCGTGTTGTCGGGGTTGGTCTCGGTCACGTCTAGCGCATCCTTTCGCTGACGATACGTCTTGGGGGTCAGTCTGACTCGTTGTCCAACAGTCGCTTGATCTCAACCATGGATCGCCGGGGCTTGAGCTCGGCGACACGCTGCAGGCGGAAGAAGACCGACTCGTCGTAGAGACGGTGTCCGCCGGGTGTCCAGTCGACTTCCTTGATCAGGCCGAACACGGTGTAGTTGTGGATCGTCTGACGGCTGAGGCCGGTGTGCTGCACGATCTCGCCGATGCGATACAGCTTCGGGGGAATGACAGGGCTGACGGTACTGCTGATCGACGCCATCGTGATTCCTTCTCCTGCAAGTGAGGCCCCGCGACACTCGTAATCCATGCGGCCCTCGCGAGCGCAACGGGTTGGGCGAGTCGTCGAACGGAACCTCTTTACACTTGGCTCAAATCTCGGAGGCCTTGCGACCGAACGGTCGCGGCCCCGGTGAACTTCCATCACGCCTGATAAATCGCCATTGGCTACATCGCCCATCCGGCTTCAAAATAATCAATTGACGATTTACAAAATGTAAAATAACGAATACGGACCCAATTGCAAGCGAAAAAACGCGGTTTCTGACGTGTTAATAGGGATCGAGCTGCGGAGATTCCCGCATTGTGGATGGCCGCCACCAGAAAATGTGGTTGGCCCGATAATCCGCCACTAGATCATGGGGTGCCCCGCCAGAACAGCTTCCTGACCCGGCAAAAAATTAATCTCACATCTCTCGATTTTCCCCGCCGCCACCCCGCCCTACCCGTGATCAACCCCGCTGGAAGGGAACGGCAATCGCTCTATGATAAGCGGCCCAATCGATCACACGTGAGAAAAACCATGACCCGCATTAACGACAACTACCTCAAGCTCAAGGCCGGTTATCTCTTTCCCGAGATCGCCCGACGCGTCAACGCCTTCGCCGAGACCCACCCCGACGCCCAGATCATCAAGTTGGGCATCGGTGACGTCACCGAACCGCTCCCCGCCGCCTGCCGCCAGGCCATGCACGACGCCGTCGACGAGATGGGCCAGCGCAACACCTTCCGAGGCTACGGCCCCGAGCAGGGCTACGCCTTCCTGCGCGAAGCGATCGTCGAACACGAATACACCGCGCGCGGCTGCGACATCACGCCCGACGAGATCTTCGTCTCCGACGGTTCCAAGTGCGACTCGGGCAACGTCCTGGACATCTTCGGCGGTGACAACACGATCGCCGTGACCGACCCGGTCTACCCCGTCTACGTCGACACCAACGTCATGGCCGGCCACACCGGCGACGCCAACGACGCCGGCGAGTTCGCGGGCCTCGTCTACCTGCCGCTGACCGCCGACAACGACTTCACCGCCCCCCTGCCCGATCAGCCCGTGGATCTGATCTACCTTTGCTTCCCCAATAACCCCACCGGCGCCGTCGCCTCACGCGAGTACCTCGAACGCTGGGTCGCCTACGCCCGCGAGCACGGCTCGATCATCCTCTTCGACACCGCCTACCGCGACTTCATCACCGACCCCGACATCCCCGCCTCGATCTACCAGATCGACGGCGCACGCGAGTGTGCCATCGAGTTCTACTCGTTCAGCAAGAGCGCCGGATTCACCGGCACGCGTTGCGCGTTCACCGTCGTGCCCAAGGGCCTGGTCGGCAAGAACGCCGCGGGCGAGGCCGTGGAACTGAACGGCCTGTGGAGCCGGCGTCAGTCCACCAAGTTCAACGGTGTGTCGTACATCGTTCAGCGCGGCGCCGAGGCGGCGTACTCACCCGAGGGCCGCGCACAGATCAGAGACTTGATCGCGTTCTACCTCGAAAACGCGCGCATCATCCGCGAGTCGCTTACCGCGGCCGGCATGACCGTCTACGGCGGCGAGCACGCGCCGTACGTCTGGGTGAAGTGTCCCGAAGGCCTGGACTCCTGGGGCCTGTTCGACAAGCTGTTGAACGAGGCACACGTCGTGGGCACGCCCGGCTCGGGCTTCGGCGCCGCCGGCGAGGGATACTTCCGCATCAGCGCCTTCAACAGCCGCGAGAACGTGGAAGAAGCCATGAAGCGCATCACCGCCGGCATCGGCGTGTGAAGCGAACACGATCCGCATGACCATATCGATCCAATCCATCCTCGCCGCACGACTGCCGCTCTACGCGAACCGTGACGCGGTGCGGCTGTCTCATCACGAGGTCCTCCCCGACCTCACCGTCGACGACTACGCCGGCCACCTTTTGTTAACCGACTACCGCGGCCGCGACCACGCCACGCTCCAATCCATCGCCGAACAGACCCTGTCTGCCCTGCGAGACGCCGACCGCCCCGCCCACGGCGCGACGTTGAAAGTCCGACCCGACGACCTGTCCAAGCACGCCGGCCAAGCCGACGCCGTCACCCTCGCCGGCCAACCCACGCCCGACCGATTCAAGACCACCGAACACGGCATGCGCTTCGCCGTCTCCTTCAGCGAAGCGGGATTCAGCACGGGCTTGTTCCTGGACATGGCAGAAGGCAGGCAGTGGGTGCGACGGCACGCTGAGGGCGCGGAGGTGTTGAACCTCTTCAGCTACACCGGCCCGTTCTCGATCGCCGCGGCGTTGGGCGGCGCGACGAGCGTGATCGAGGTGGACACCACAAAGAAGTGGCTCGCCTGGGCACAGGAAAACCAGCAGCTCAACGGCGTCGACACCGTCCGTCAACGACGCAACGACGCGGTCAGTTTTCTGCAGCGCCAGGAAAACGAGAGCTACGACGTGATCATCGTCGATCCACCCAGCTTCGCGAACCCGAAGAAGGGCAAGCGGTTCACCATCGCCGAGGGGTACAAGCTGATGAGCCCGCATCTGGCACGCGCCTTGCGAATCGGCGGATACGTGTTGGCGTGCTGCAACCACGCCCAGACCGACCAGCGGGCGTTTCGCCGATGGCTGCCCAAGGGCCTGACGCTCACCGACTGGATCGCCCCCCCGCCGGACTTTCCCGGCGCGGACTATCTGAAGGTGGCGGTGCTTGCCAAACCGCCCAATGTTTAGGCAATTCACGCTCGAATTCGACGTGTTGCACGGTTTTTGTGCAGACTATCCGGCTGTCGATTCTGTCGTAAACACAGACCGCCCCATCACTTAAAGCCCAAACTCGGTCCGGCACAGCGTTTGTGTTAAGGTTGCGTGCTTCGCGTGCGAATACAGGGACGCGCGCGGTCGGCCCTCGGGTCGAACGAGACCATTCTATAAGGAGGCACGTGATGCCCAAACGCTTAACGTTTGGTCTGACGGCGATGTTGCTGTTGGGCCTGGCGAGTTTCGCGCTCGCACAAGACGGTGATACCGATCCCCCGGTCGATCCGGCCATCGCCGCAGAGCAGGTGACCGAAGCCGTCACCGAAACCCCGCCCATCGACACCGGCACGACCGCGTGGATGCTGACCAGCACCGCGCTGGTGCTGCTGATGGTGCCGGGCCTGGCGATGTTCTACGGCGGCCTGGTCCGCACGAAGAACGTGCTGGGCACGATGATGCACAGCTTCGCGGCCATGGCCATCATGGGTGTGCTCTGGGCGATCTGCGGTTTCGCAATGAGCTTCGGCAAGAACGTCTTTGGCGGCGAGGGTTTCCTGGCCGGCTGGCTGGCGTGGGACTCGGGCCTCGTGTTGTTGCGCGACCTCGACGTCGCCACCGCCGTAGGCACCTGGGGCGACGGCCTGCCCGACCTGGTGTTTGCCATGTTCCAGGGCAAGTTCGCCATCATCACCCCGGCGCTGATCGCCGGTGCGTTCGCTGAGCGCGTACGCTTCCGCGGCTACTGCGTCTTTATCGCGCTGTGGGGCCTGGTGGTTTACTTCCCGCTGTGCCACTCGGTCTGGTCCGGCAACGAAGATTCGGTCGGCTACCTCTACGCCAAGGGCGCGATCGACTTCGCCGGCGGCACCGTGGTGCACATCTCCGCGGGTGTCTCCGGCCTCGTTGCCGCGCTCTATCTCGGCTCACGCCGCGGCTACCCCGCTGTGGCGATGCATCCCAGCAACCTCGTCATGACACTCATCGGTGTCGGCCTGCTGTGGGTCGGTTGGTTCGGCTTTAACGCCGGCTCGGCCGTGAGCAGCGGCTTCGCCACCGCCCAGGCCCTGACCGTCACCCAGATCGCCGCCGCTGCCGGTGCGCTCAGCTGGGTCACCATCGAAGGCCTCAAGCACGGCAAGGCGACCAGCCTCGGCATGGCGTCCGGCATCCTCGCCGGCCTTGTCGCCATCACCCCCGCCGCCGGCAGCGTGACCGTGCTCGGCGCGATCGTGCTCGGTGCCGTCGCCTCGCTGGTCTGCATCATGGCGATCGGTCTCAAGAACAAGCTCGGCTACGACGACACGCTCGACGTGTTCGGCATCCACGGCATGGCGGGCATCATCGGTGCGATCGGCCTGGTCCTGTTCCTCCGCGACGGACCGGCCATCGGCGCAGAGGGCTGGCTCCACCAGGTCTGGGTACAGGTCGAAGGCGTCGGCATCACCATCATCGGCGCGGGCATCGCCACGCTGGTGCTGCTGTTTATCGTCGACAAGATCGTCGGCCTGCGTCTCCACGACAACGGCGAGATGGCCGGCCTGGACCACGAACTGCACGGCGAGCACGGCTACGGCCTGCTGAACCCCGAGTAAACCAAACACATCGTGCCACCGGGCACGAAGGAGATACACACCATGAAATTGGTGACCGCAATCATTCAACCGGACAAGCTCGAGGCCGTGCGCGACGCGCTGGTCAAGGCCGAGATCTACCGCATCTCCGTCAGCCGTTGCGCCGGACGCGGACGCGCCGAAGACGTCGAGCTCTACCGCGGCCAGCTGGTGGCCCCCCACCTGCTGCCCAAGACGCGCATCGACATCGCCTGCAACGAGGAGTACGTCGACGTGGCGATCAACGCCATCCTCAACGCCGCCCGTCACGGGCACGGCGAGGTCGGCGACGGCAAAATCTTCGTCACCCCGCTGGAAAAATGCATCCGCATCCGAACCGGCGAAGAAGGCAGCGACGCGATCTGATCCGATCCACCGGCTCACACCAAACCGGGCGCCAGCCCGACATTCCAATGCCGACCAGGGTCGAACCATACCCGTCGCCAGTCCGCTGGCGGCGGGTTTTCAATGAGCCATCGTCACACCCGTGATCGAATCCATCATCCCAAAACAGCTCAAGATGATCCCAACCAGCCACACGGCCAACAACGCCCCCTCCGCGACCGCCACCAGCAGATTCAACGCGCTGGTCATTTTCTTGTTGCCGACGGTGAACTCAAAAACCGTTAGCACACCCACCAGCAAGACAAACGGGATCAACGCGCTGACATAAGTCCACTTGAAAAACCACACCATCAACCAGTGCAGCGGCGCGTTTGCTTCCTCGAATCGCGGCTTGAGCAACCAGTTGTTGGCCGACACGATCACAACCGGTGTCAGCAACAACCCCAACAGGTTCATCACGTACAGCATCACGCTGACCAGCGACCACGCGCGGCCCGATTCGGCCCGCTGTTCCTTCGAAGAAGGTGTCTTTCGTTCCGCCACGATCCCAACCCCAATCAGTTGGCGACGATGTTCACCAGCTTGCCCGGCACGACGATCACCTTGCGCACGGTCTTGCCCTCGATCAGCGACGCGATCTTCTCGTCGGCCAGCGCCGCAGCCTCGATCGCTTTCTGATCGGCGTCGGCCGGCACGCTCACCTTGCCACGCACCTTGCCCAACACCTGCACGACGATCTCGACCGTGTCCTCGGTCAGCCACCGCTCGTCAAAGCTCGGCCAGGGCTCGTAGGCCAGCGACCGCTCGTGACCCATCCGACGCCAGAGCTCCTCGGCGATGTGCGGCGCGATCGGGCCCAGCATCAACACGAAAGGCTCGGCCACCGCTCGCGGCAGCGCTTCGACCTTCACCAGCGCGTTGTTCATCTCGATCAACGCCGCGATGGCCGTGTTGTAGCTCATGCGCTCCATGTCGTCGGTGACCTTCGCGATCGTCTTGTGCACCAGGCGCATCAGGTCCTCGGTCGGCTCGGCGTCGTTGACGCGCAGCTCGTTCGTTTCTTCGTTGACGAAGTTCCGCCAGATGCGCTGCAGGAAGCGGTGCACACCGATGATGTCTCGCGTCGCCCACGGCTTGGACTGATCCAGCGGCCCAAGATACATCTCGTACAAACGCAGCGTGTCGCAACCGTACCGCTCACACACCTCGTCAGGGCTGACCGCGTTCTTCAACGACTTGCCCATCTTGCCGTACTCTTCGGTCACCGGCACGTCGTTGTGGAAGAAACGCTCACCGGACTGGCCCTGCACTTCCGTCGCGGGCTTGCCGTCGGTGTTGACCACCTCCGTGGCCGGCACAGCGATGCCGCGTTCGTCGCGGTAACAGTACGCCTGGATGTAGCCCTGGTTGAACAAGCGACCGAACGGTTCGGGCGTCGAGACGTGACCGAGATCGAACAACACCTTGTGCCAAAACCGCGCGTACAGCAGGTGCAACACCGCGTGCTCCACACCGCCGACGTACAGGTCGATGCCGCCGGTGTGAATCCCGCCGGACGACTTTTCGCTGACCATCCAGTACTTCTCAGCGTCCTCACCGACAAACCGTTCGCCGTTCCG
>JANQJT010000225.1 GCA_028281485.1 Phycisphaeraceae bacterium | reverse complement strand
CCCCTCCGCACACCGCCCCTTCCCTCCCGCTTGACCAACCGACCGGTTGACCAACCAACCGATCAACCATCTAACCGCCCCCTCCCACAGAGCCGGCATCTGTGATGCCGGACCGGGCTCACAGAGCCCCGCTCCCCTTCCCTTTCCCTCTCCATCCTCTAAACTACCTCTCCTAAACCACAGGACCACACACCCATGATCACCTCACTGCGCTGGCTCAACGACTACCTCTCCGACCCCGTTGACGCCGATACCGCCGACCGCGTCCTCACCATCGCCGGCTTCCCCCTCGAGGGCCGCGAAGACGTCAACGACGACATCCAACTCGACTTCGAAGTCACATCCAACCGAGGCGACTGCCTCTCGCACGTCGGCCTCGCCCGCGAACTCGCCGCCGCTCTCGCCCCCAACCTCACGCCCCCCGACATCACACTCTCCGAATCCGACACACCCGTCGAATCCCTCGCCTCCGTCGAAAACCTCGACACCGACCTCTGCCCCCTCTACTCCGCTCGCGTCATCACAGGAGTCACCGTCGCCCCCTCGCCCGACTGGCTCACCCAACGCCTCGAAGCCGTCGGCCTACGCCCCGTCAACAACGTCGTCGACATCACCAACTTCGTCATGCTCGAGCTCGGCCAACCCCTCCACGCCTTCGATCTGAACAAACTCAACGACAAACGCATCGTCGTCCGCCGCGCACAAGCCGGTGAAAACTTCACCGCCATCGACGCCACCAAGCACAAACTCTCTGGCGACATGCTCGTCATCGCCGACGCCTCCAACCCCGTCGCCGTCGCGGGCGTCATGGGCGGCCTCGACTCCGAAGTCGCCGACGCCACCACCGACATCCTCCTCGAATCCGCCATCTTCGCACCCCTCTCCGTACGCAACACCTCCCGCGCCCTCAAGCTCGCCAGCGACTCCTCCTTCCGCTTCGAACGCAAGGTCGACCCGCTCGGCGTCGAACGCGCATCACAACGCGCCGCCCAGCTCATCTGCCAGCTCGCCGGCGGCTCTCTCGCACGTGGCGTCATCCGCGTCGGAACCGACCTCCCCGATCAACCCACCGTCGACCTCCGCCCCGCGCGATGCAACCAGCTGCTCGGCGTCGACATCCCCAACGAAACCATGCTCAAGTACCTCGACGCACTCGAGCTCACGCCCGTCCTCTCCGGCGACACCATCACCTGCACCATCCCCACCCACCGAAACGACCTCACACGCGAAGTCGACCTCATCGAAGAAGTCGCGCGACTCTACGGCTTCGACCAGATCCCCATCGAACCCACCATGCAGGTCGTCGTCCGATCACCCCAGTCCGCCGTCCTCGTCCGCACCAGGCTCTCCCAGACCCTCGTCGCGCACGGCTACCACGAGGCCGTCACTTTCAACTTCATCTCCGAATCCCTCGCCGCCCCCTTCCTCCCCGCCGGCGCCACGCTCATCCGCACCGAATCCGAATCTCGCAAGGCCGAGCCCTACCTCCAACCCTCCACACTCCCCGCGCTCCTCGCCTGCCGCAAGACCAACCAGGACGCCGGCAACACAAACGTCCGCCTCTACGAATCCGCCTCCGTCTTCTGGCGGTCCGGCGACCAGCTCATCGAACACCGACGCCTCGGCCTCATCTCCGACCTCGCCCCCAAGTCACCCGACATCCGCGCACTCCGCGGCACCATCGAAGAACTCACCCACGCACTGCTCGGCCCCAACAACATCACCTTCGAACCCATCTCCGACCCACGCTTCGGCGCCGGCGCACAGATCACCCTCCGCAACAACGGCGCCGCACAACCCCTCGGCATCGCCGGCATCCTCGCTCCCAACCTCCAGGACACCTTCGACCTGCAAACCCCCGTCGGCGTCGCCGAACTCGACCTCGACCTCCTCCTCGATCACTACCCCCCGCTTGCCACCGTCGCCGACCTCCCACGCTTCCCCGGCATCGAGCGCGACCTCTCACTCGTCCTCGACGAATCCGTCCGCTACTCACAGATCGAAGCCGCCGTCTCCGCAGCCGACCCCGCCCTCCTCACCGACACCGCATTCGTCGGCGTCTACCGCGGCAAACAGGTCGGCCCCGGCAAAAAGTCCGTCACCATCCGCCTCACCTTCCGCGACCCCGACAAGACACTCCGACACGACGAGGTCGACCCACAGGTCCAAACCGTCGTAACCCAGCTCAAAGCCGACCTCGCCGCCGAACTCCGCGTATAATCCACCCGCACCTCGCGCCCCTTCTACATTACTAAGGACACCCACCACGTGTTCGGCATCAAGACCTTCTTCGACAAACTCCTCGCCTCGCGCTCCCGCCACTACAAGGCTCACAAGGAACTGATCAACACACCCGACTCCTACCTCCACACCACCGGCTGGCTCAACAGCCTCCACGCCAAAAAACCCATCGACACCGACGGCAACCCCATCCCCTGGATGAACTACACCGTCGTCGAACTCCTCTCCGACCGCCTCACCCCCGACCTCGACCTCTTCGAATACGGCTCCGGCTTCTCCACCGCCTACTACGCCGCACGCGTCCGCTCCGTCACCTCCGTCGAATACGACCGCGACTGGCACGACACCATCGCCCCCACCCTCCCCACCAACGCCCAGCTCATCTACCAGGAAAAAGACGAAGACGGCGACTACTGTCGCACCATCACCACCACCGACAAGTCCTACGACGTCGTCGTCATCGACGGCCGCGACCGCGTCAACTGCACCATACAGGCCATCCCCCACCTCACACCCACCGGCGTCATCATCCTCGACGACACCCACCGTCCCCGCTACCAACCCGCCGTCGACCACGCCGCACAATTCGGCTTCAAACACCTCAAACTCACAGGCCTCAAACCCACCGGCCGACGACCCGCCGCCACCACCATCCTCTACCGACCCGACAACTGCCTCGGCATCTGAGGACATACACCAACAAACCAATCCCCCCTCCGTGCCTCCGTGTCTCTGTGGTATTCCCCTATCCCAGCTCACCCGCAATAAACTTCGCTATCGCTTCCGGGTACGCCTCACGCTCCGCCTCCATCACACGCGCCGCCAGATCGTCCGGCGTATCCCCCTCCAACACCGGCACCCGCTTCTGCAAGATCACCGGCCCGTTGTCGTACTCATTATCCGCGAAGTGCACCGTGCAACCGCTCTCCGACTCGCCCGCCGCCAGCACCGCCTCGTGAACGTGATGCCCATACATCCCCTTGCCCCCGTACTTCGGCAGCAGCGCCGGATGAATGTTCATCACGCGACCCGCGTAACCCTCCGGGATCCGCAGCAGACTCAGGAACCCCGCCAACACCACCAGCTCCGCCCCCGCCCCAGCCAGCAACGCAAAACACTTCTCACTGAACGCATCCGCGTTCTCGAAATCCTTCCTCGCCACGATCTCCACCGGCAACCCCAACGCCTCCGCCCGTTCGATCCCCTTCGCCTTGCGGTTCGAACAGATCACCAGCGCAATCTCCGCATCCAGCGTCCCCGCCGCGATACGCTCCGCCAGGTTCACCATCGTCGTGCCGCCCCCGCTGATCAGCACACCCAGCCTCACCCGCCCGCCACGTCTATCTTGCGCGTCGTTCATCACCACAAGATATCATACGCATCCCATGACCACGACCACCCCCACCACGCGCCTCGCACCCTCCCCCACCGGCGCACTCCACCTCGGCAACGCCCGCACCTTCCTCATCAACTGGGCGCTCGCCGTCCAGAACAACTGGCACATCGTCCTACGCATCGACGACCTGGACACACCCCGCACCAAGTCCGGCGCCGACCAACAGGCCATCGAAGACCTCACCTGGCTCGGAATGAACTGGCACACCGGCCCCGTCTACCAGTCCGACGACCTGGCCCCCTACCACGACGCCCTCACCGCCCTCGCCGCTCGCGCCCTCATCTACCCCTGCACCGCCACGCGCAACGAGATCCTCGCCGCCGCCTCTGCACCCCACTCTGACGAACACGAAATCCACTACCCCGCCATCAATCGGCCCCCCTCCCCCGCCCCCTTCACCTTTAAACCCGTCACCGATCAGAACACCGCCTACCGCCTCATCGTCCCCGACACACCCACCCCCTTCACCGACACACGCCTCGGCCCGCAATCCGTCAACGTCCAGCAACAGGTCGGCGACTTCGTCGTCGCAGCCAAGTCAGGCCTCCCCGCCTACCAGCTCGCCACCGTCGTCGACGACGCACGACAGAACATCACACACATCGTCCGCGGCGACGACCTGCTCCGCTCCACCGCTCGCCAGCTCATCCTCTACCACGCCCTCAACCTCCAGCCCATTCCCACCTACACCCACCTCCCCCTCGTCCTCGGCCCCGACGGACGACGCCTCGCCAAACGACACGGCGACACACGCATCGCCTTCTACCGCGATCGCGGCGTCCCCCCGCAGCGCCTCCTCGGCTTGCTGGCCGAGTACTGCGGCATCGGACCCCGCGCTCCCCTGACTCCGCAAGACTTCGCCTCACGCTTCGACATCGCTAAACTGCCCACCGATCCGATCACCTTTACCGACCGCGACCACCGCTGGCTCTGCGATGAATAAACTCAAACTCGCCATCTTCTGCATCGGCGCCATCGCCGTCGCCACCGCCGTCACCCTCCCGCTCGTGCGAGAAGACCACACACCCCGCACCACCATCACCTGGCACATCAACGACCACACCTTCACACTCGAAACCGCACTCGACGAAGACGCCCGCGAACGCGGCCTCATGCACCGCACCGCCGACTCCCTCCCACCCGACCGCGGCATGATCTTCGCCTTCACCAAAACCGCCCCCAGATTCTTCTGGATGAACAACTGCCTCATCGACCTCGACGTCATCTTCATCGACGCCGCCGGACGCGTCGTCAACGTCTCCCACATGACCGCCCCACCCCCCGGCACACCCGAAAACACCATCCGCAACCCCGCCTCCCCCTACAACGCGTCAAGCAATTACCCCGCGCAATTCGTCATCGAGCTCAACCGAAACGCCGCAGACCCACTACACCTCACACCCGGCCAAAAACTCGATTTACCCATCGACGCCCTCAAGCGATGGGCCCGCTGAGTCGATGTTCACTCAGTCGTTACCTTTCGCGCATGGGGCATCATGAATCACAACCGCATCCTCCTGGTCTCCTTCCCCGGCGACGAAGCCGCCGCCCACGAACTCGCCATGCGCGTCCTCAACGCCTGGCCCGCCGATAACACACCCACACTCGACCACCGCAACCCCGAAGACCTCAACGAAGCCGCCACCGAACGCGCCGCCGTCGCATGGGTCTTCCTCGGCGACAACCACCTCGACGACGCACTCTTCGAACTCTTCGAAGTCCTCGCCGTCTCACACCTGCCCACCCTCATCACCCGCGCAAACGAGACACTCGTACCCGGCTCCGTCTTCCAGACCGGCTCCGTCGTCCTCCCGCAAGACACACACCCCCAGCAGTTCTGCCTCGTCCTCCAGACCCTCGCCTCGCAGGCCGACTCCATCCAGCTCCTCCGACAGGAACTGTCCATCACACGCCGACACCACGGCGGACTGCTCGGACAGATCGACAAGCTCGACGAAGAACTCCGCCTCGCCGCCCGCGTCCAGCACGAGTTCCTCCCCACCGACATCCCCCAGGTCCAGGAAACACAGGTCGACGTCTTCTTCCGACCCGCCTCCTACGTCTCCGGCGACATCTACGATGTCGCAAGACTCGACGAAGACCACGTCGCCCTCTGGATCGCCGACGTCGTCGGACACGGCGTCCCCGCCGCCCTGCTCACCATGTTCGTCAAGCACGCCCTGCCCACCAAGGACATCATCGACAACCGGTACCGCGTCGTCCCACCCAACGAAGCCCTCGCCAGACTCAACGTCGAGATGACCCACCGACCCGGCGGCGGCAACCGCTTCGCCACCGCCGTCTACGCGCTCATCAACACACGCACACGCCAGCTCCAGATCGCACGCGCCGGTCACCCCTTCCCCATGCTCCTCCGCGCCGACGGCTCCGTCGTCAACCTCGAACCCGATGGCGCACTGCTCGGCATCTTCGAAGACGAAAACTTCGAACTCACCACCGTCCAACTCGAACCCGGCGACCGCCTCGTCCTCTACTCCGACGGATTCGAGACCGCCTTCGGCGACGACGACGACTCCTACGACACCACACGCTACGTCAACGAGTTCCACAAACTCTCGCAAGGCACACCCGCCAACGCGCTGACGCGCCTCGAACAACTCGTCGACGCCCAGCCCGGCTCGCTCCACCAGGCCGACGACCTCACCGTCATCATGGCCTCCATCGGCCACACCCCCGACGCCAAGGCCGAGCAGCGCCACATGGAAAACACCATCCGCAAACGCTCCGTCCCCGTTGCCTGACCCCCTAAACCCCATCAAAAACCCTTGCCAACGCATCCCCACAGCCCGCCCCCCTGCTGTTGGCTGTTGCCTATCGGCTCTTGGCCGATCCCCCTTTTACGAAATAATTCCACCCTCCCTCACGTCTTCTCCATGACGATCCCTTAAAATAAAACCCACCACGAAACTGGGAGCCGCATCATGGATAGACGTCAGTTCCTACAGAACATGTCCGCACTCGCCGCCACCCTCTCCGTCACACCCATCCCCTCCGCTTTCGGCGCAACCGACGACAAGCACCCCCAGCGCATCACCACACCCATCACCGAAGACAAGTGGGGCAAGCTCCTGCCGCTCCGCAAGCTCGGCAACACCGGGGAGTTCATCACCGCACTCGGCCTCGGCGGACACCACGTCGGCGCGCCCGATGAAAAGACCGCCCAGAAGATCTGCGACAACGCCATCGAACAGGGCATCCGCTTCATCGACACCGCTCACGCCTACCAGGGCGGCCGCTCCGAAACGCGCATCGGCAAGTACCTCATCCCCAAGTACCGCGACCAGCTCTACATCATGTCCAAGACCCGCGCCAACACCGCCGCCCAGGTCCGACAACACCTCGACGCCTCCAAGAAACGACTCGGCATCGACACCCTCGACTGCTACCACATCCACACCATCGAAAACCCCAACGACGTCGACTACCGCGTCGACCACGGCGTCGTCGACGAACTCTTCAAAGCTCGCGACGCCGGCGAGATCCGACACCTCGGCTTCTCCTGCCACAAACGCACCGCCGCCCCCCTCCGCCTCCTCGAAAGACTCACACAACTCGGCGTCGAACTCGACGTCTGCCAGCTCGCACTCAACGTCTGCGACCCCCACTACGACTCCTTCGCCTACCGCGTCGTCCCCGACGTCATCAAGCGCGGCTACGGCGTCTTCGCCATGAAGACCCTCGCCAACGGGCAGTTCTTCGGCCGAATCGACGGCTGGGCACGCCGCGGACGCAAGACTCCCGGACAGGTCGTCCCCGAGCGCATGACACTCGACCAGGCCCTCCACTTCGTCTGGTCACTCCCCGTCGCCACGCTCATCAGCGGCATGGACAAGCCCGAGCAGGTCATCACCAACGCCGACATCTGCCGCACCTACGCCGAGATGACCGACGACGACCGCGACAAACTCATCGACGCCGTCGCCGACATCTCCGGCACCGACATGGAGTTCTACAAGTCACTCCCCGATTAACCCCCTTTACCCCCCTCTGCCCCGTCGCCTCCTCCCCCACATAGCCGACCCCTCCGGGGCCGGCCAAAACCCACCCAACAAAAAAACCCCGACACACCGTCGGGGTCTTTCATGTCGTTTGTTTTGAAACTCACTCCATCGTCCCCAACACGCGCAGCGTCTCACTCACCACGTACGCCCGATGGTCCCCCGTCGTCAATCCGCTCAACTGGTACGCCGGCGGCGCGGCATCGCCCGACCGCTCAGTCGCTTCCATCGCAGCCGCCATCCGCGCATCCAGCCAACCCCGTAACACACCCTCCATCTCAACAAACGCCTCGCTACCCGGCGCCAGCAGCTTCGACCGCCCCCAGTCATCACCCGGGTTCCACGCCACCTGCCAGTCCTCCCCCCCCAGCCCCTCCGCGTGCTCCACCACCACACACCAACGCATCCCCGCGCCGTCTTCCATGTGCACGCGGTACGACGCGTGAGGAAGCGAACGGATCCCCACATCCGTCACGTGCACCGGCAGCGTCACCCCCAACGCCTCCGTCACCTCAGGCCCCCTCTTCCCACCCAGGTTCAGATCGATCTTGTCCAGCCGAACCTTCTTCAGCTCAAGACCATCGATCTTCATCTCGTCACACCCGACCAGACCGCCGACCAACACGACCGCAGCGACAGCCAGTCCCGTTAACACGTGCTTGTTCATAATCTAAAAGACGTCCCTGAAAGTCCCCTGTTCACCGAAAAACACCCCGTCTCACACGAAGTTACGACACGCGTATTTTAAGACATTTTCCCCCCGCGTCGAAACAAATCTCCGCGAAACACCCCACGCAAATCGCGCCCCAGCCCCCTTCAATCAAACGTATCCCGCCCGTCTGAGCCCCTCCAGCGTCACCCCGCCCCCATCCTCGCCCCCCGTCATCTCCAACACGTGCACGACCGATCGCACGATCATGTCGCTCCCAAGGTCCACCCCATCCCCCACCGCGTCCCCACCCATGTTCGTCAACTCCAGCGTCGTCGGTATCAGCGCCACCGTAAACGTACCCGCCTCCCCATCCACCTCCGCGATCGTCAGCGACACCCCATCCACCGCCACCGAACCCTTCGGCACCATGTAACGCATCATCTCCCGCCCCACGCCCACCGTCACGCGCACCTCATCCGTCCCCCGCTTCACCGCCGTCACCTCACCCGTCCCGTCCACGTGACCCTGCACGAAGTGCCCCGCCATCGGCGTGTTCGCCGTCACACTGCTCTCCAGATTCACCGCATCTCCCACCTCCAAAGACCCCAGGTTCGTCGTCTCCAGCGTCTGACGGATCACATCGAAATACAACATCCCATCACCGTGCCCTTTTCCGGGGGCGGGGGCGTGTGTCAGACACACACCGTTGTTCGCGATCGAATCACCGTGGCTCGGCCGGTATTCCCACCCCTTCGGATCCACCGTCAAGCGCACACCAAAATCGTTCGGCTCAATCACCGCGACCACGCCCTTACCGCTGACAATGCCCGTAAACATAGCCCCACAGTTTACAACCCACGCCCCCGTCCCTCCACTCCCCCCAAATGGCTACGCTCGCGAATCCAACACGATCGTCACCGGCCCATCCGCCACCGACTCGATCTCCATGTGCGCCCCAAACACACCCGTCGCCGTCCGAATACGCTCCCCACACATCCCCGCCACACGATCAAACAACCCCG
>JANQJT010000164.1 GCA_028281485.1 Phycisphaeraceae bacterium | reverse complement strand
TCTCACATTTATGCCGCGTCGAAACAGATGCCCGATCGCGTCGCCATCGGGCCCGGTGACGACATGGGCGCGATCACGGTGGGGCGGCAAACCGTGCTGATGACCGTCGACCAGGTCGCCGACGGCGTTCACTTCCGCCTGGAAAACACGCCGCTGGACCGCGTCGCGCACAAGGCGGTCGTGCGCAACCTTTCCGACGTCGCCGCCATGGCCGCCGTGCCGCTCGGCGCCGTCGTCGCCGCAAGCCTGCCCGAGACGTTGCACGAATCACAGGCCAACGAGCTGTTCGACGCGATGCGCGAAGTCGCCGAGCGATACGACTGCCCGCTGGTCGGCGGCGACATCGCCGTCTGGTCGGGCCCGCTCATCCTCACCGTCACGATCTTCGCCGATCCCGCCGGCGTCGAACCCGTCCTCCGGTCAAGCGCACAGCTCGGTGACCACGTCTACGTCACAGGCCAACTCGGCGGCGCATGGGACGAAACCGGCGCAGGCCCACACCTGACCGCGGAACCCCGCCTCGCCGTCGCCCGCGCCCTCGCCCTCGAGCCCGCCATCGGCCTGCACGCCATGATCGACCTGTCCGACGGCCTGGCCTCCGACCTGTACCACATCGCCGAACAATCCGACGTCGCCGCCGAGATCGACACCACCGCCATCCCCGCTCGGCCCGGCTCAAACTTCAACGGCGCCCTGACCGACGGCGAAGACTACGAACTCTGCTTCACCGCATCCGGTGCCGTGCCAACAGCCATCGAGGACGTGCCCATCACGCGCATCGGGCGCATCACCCCGCACCTCGACCGCGAACGCATCACCGCGGTCGACGCGATCGGTCGTGCCTTCCCCGTCACCGCCAAAGGATGGGAACACCACGCCCATGGATAACCTCTCGCTCATCAGCAAAAGCATCGATCAGACCGTCGCCATCGGCAAAGCGGTGGGGCGGTCGCTTGTCGCCGGCGACATCGTCGCGCTGAACGGTGATCTCGGTGCGGGCAAGACGCAACTCGTGCGTGGCTTAGCAGTCGAAAGGGGGGGCGACCCGCGCGCCGTGTCCAGCCCGACCTTCGTGCTCATGCAGGAATACGAGGCGCAGCCCACCGTCGTCCACATCGACGCCTACCGTATCAACTCCCTCGATGAAGTGGCGCAGCTCGGGTGGGACGAGCCCACCATCGCCGAATCGATCAGCGTCATCGAGTGGGCCGACCGCATCGACGCCGAACTCGATCGGCCGCGCTTCAACATCGACCTCGAACACCTCGGCGAAACCAAGCGTCGCATCACGATCTCTTCGTCACGACACGATCCGACGCGTCTCGAAAGCATCCGGAGCAACATTCTCACCAACAAAGACCTGGCCGGCCAGTGTCCGATATGCAAGGCGCCGGTCTTGTCCGGTGACATCGACGCGCCGTTCTGCAGCGAGCGTTGCAAGCAGATCGACCTCGGGCGTTGGCTGGGCGACAGCTACAAGATCAGCCGCGATGTGGACTGGGAAAACGACGACTTCGACGCCATGGCCCGCGATGAATCGCAGGGTTCCTAGCGCTTGGGAAGTTCGGGAAACTCATTCGGATTCGGGGGGTCGATTCGGGTCGGTCCCGTAGATCAGCAGGCGATGGCCGACCGGATCGAGGCCGTGCTCACGACAGATGGCGTAGATCCGCTCGATCAATTCCTCGTCGTGGAACTCAAGCGTTGCTTCGGTATCCACGTTGATGATGTGATCCTTCTGTTGCCGGCCGTAAATTAACTGATAGTGAGCCTGCCGGCTATCCAGGAGGACCTCCTGAATGATGCCCGCCTCAACCAGGTGCTTGATCGTGCGATAGATCGTCGCCTTGGACACGCGGACGCCTTGCCCGTGCATCTCGTAGAGCAGCTGGTCGACCTCGAACACGTTGTCCTTGCTGAGGACCGCGTCGAGGATGAGGGCGCGCTCGGTGGTGAACTTCAGGCCGCGGTTCTTGAGGAAGCGGCGGAAGATCGAGCACAGAGGCTGGATGATGGTCGTGTCGGACGGGCTGGATGAAGGGGGAGGAAGTTCCATGTCTCTCGCTAACTGATTGGGCTTTCGGGCACGGGATTGTAGTCTGATCGGGCCGGATAGTGAATCTCAATCTTAAATACAAAGTCCTATAATACATATTATGTTATCTTTCAGGGTTTCGGGATTCGCTTTTCGCGACTCAATAAAGCCCGATTCCGCTCTCGAACGAGCCATCGAAACCCAAAACCAGACCACCGCTTCTATGGTACGCTCTGGCTGCCATGCAAAACCATCTCGAAATCGAAGCCAAGTTTCGTGTCGATAGCCACGAAACGATCGAAGCCCGTCTGCTCTCCATCGATGCGATGCACGTCGCCACCATGCTCGAGCAGAACATCTTTCTCGATACCCATCTGGGTGAGCTCAAGTCGGCCGGCACGGGCCTGCGGCTCCGCACCATCGATTTCCAGGAAACCGCCAATCCCTCCATCATCGAACTGACCTTCAAGGGCCCGCGCCAGCCCGGCCCACTAAAGACCCGCAAGGAACTGCAGGTCAACGTCGATCAGCTCCAGCCCATGCTGCTCTTGTTAGAGGAACTCGGGTATCGGGAAACGATGTGGTTCGAGAAGCGTCGTACGCGTTGGCGTTACGAGGAGTGCACGATTGAATTGGATCAGATGCCCCTGATCGGCCGATTCGTGGAGGTCGAAGGCCCATCGGAAGACGAAGTGTTTGCCGTGCTTGAAACGCTCGGCCTGGAAAGCACCGAACTGATCAACGACAGCTACGCCTCGATGCTCAACGAATACCTGCGGCAAAACGGTATCGACGACCGCCGCATCGTCTTTGAAGACTAATCGATCCCGCATTCTCGTCGGACGTGTTCGACAAACGCTTCGTGAAGCCGCTTCGTTATCGGCCCGACCCGCCCCCCACCGATCGCGTGCTCGTTGATCTCGACGATCGGTCGAATCTCTGTCGTCGTCCCCACCGCCATCACCTCGTCGGCGTGTATCAGCTGCGTCACGGTCGGCGCCTGCTCCTCGACCTCGATGCCCAGTTGCTCAGCCAGATCCAGCGTGATCTTGCGTGTGATGCTGCCGAGGATGCGGCCGTCCAGCGGGTGCGTCACGATCTTCCCGTCAATCACCACGAGGATCGACCGGGCGGTGCCTTCGGTCACCTCGTAGCTGCGCGTGAAGATCGCCTCGTCACACCCCGTTTCGACCGCCGCCTGCCGCGCCAACACGTTCGGCAGCAGCGCAATCGATTTGATCGTGCACTTCGCCCAGCGCGTTTCTTCGTGCGTCGCCGCCCGCATCGGCGTCGGCTCACCCCCTACGACCAAAGGCGGCATCGCGTCACAGGTCGCAAAGACCGTCGGCTCGACAACATCCGGAAACGAATGCACCCGCTTGGCCGGCCCACGCGTGATCTGCCAGTACACCGACGCGTCCGCCATCTCGTTGCGCTGGACCAGCTCGTCACTGATATCCGCGAACGACGCGACAGCGATCGGCGGGAACAGCTTCAGCTCCGACAGGCTGTACGCCATGCGCGCCACGTGCTCAGCCATCGCCAGCGGCTTGCCCGCGTAATACCGCACCACCTCGTACACACCGTCCGCAAAGAGAAACCCCCGGTCCATGGGGCTGATCCGCGCCTGATCGAGCGGAACGTACGCGCCGTTGAGATACACCGTCTGCCCCATGGCGCAAAGCATACGCGATCCGCTCACGCCACGCACGGGATGCACGCCTCACCCCCCTGCCCTACAATACGCACAACACAGATTCACGCCCCCCCCATTCGCAGGACCTTATTCATGTCCGCCCGACCGTTAATCGTCTTCGCATCCCTCGCAATGGCGGCCGTCACGCTGGTCGGTTGCTCCCGTCAGACCGTCGAGAGCAACCCGATCGTCGAGGCCCTGCCGGTGGTGTTCGAGCCGTCCGCCGCCGAGGCCGCACGCGACGCGTTCAACATGTACGACCCGGACCTCCGTCGTCGCAGCGTCCTGCGTCTTTCCAACGCCGACTTCGGCGGTGAAGAGCCCTACCTCAAGACCTACCGCCTGCTCATCGACGATCCCGATCCCACCGTCCGCGCCGCGGCCGTGGCCGCGTTGGGCCGATGGGGACAGGCCGGCGACGTGCCGGCTATCGTCATTCTCCTTGCACGCGACGAATCCAGTCAGGTCCGCTGGGAATCGGCCAAGGCCCTGCAACGCATCCACAGCGACCAGGCCGTCACCCCCCTGCTGACCGCCTTGGAAAACGAAGTCCACCCCGACGTCCGCATCGCCTGCGCCAACGCGCTGGGCCAATACCCCAGCCGCGCCGTCTTCGACAGCCTCGTCGCCGCCCTCAACGACAACGACTACGGCGTCGTCCGCGAAGCCCGCAAGTCCCTGCACATCCTCACCGGCCAATCGTTCGGCGATGACGGCCGCGACTGGTGGGCCTGGGCCGAGGACACCGCCGACCTGTTCGCCCAACAGAAAACCTACTACTACCCGCAGTTCGACGGCTCGCCCTCCATCCTCCAGCGCATCACCTTCGATAAGCTGCGCACCACCCCCGCCCCCCGCACGCCGCGCGGCAGCGACGATTCCTAACGTCTCACGGAGAGACCACCTTGCGTGCCCTCGTCTTCGACGGAAAAGCCCTCGATTATCGCGACGATCACCCCGATCCCCAGCCGCCCGCCGGTGAGGCGGTGGTCCGCCCGCTGGTCGCGGGCATCTGTGCCACCGACCTCGAGATCTGTCGCGGGTACATGGGGTTCAGCGGCGTGCTGGGGCACGAGTTTGTCGGTGTCGTCGAGTCCGTGGCCGACACGCGCGACGAAGCGGCAGCGGAACTGGTCGGCCAGCGCGTCGTCGGCACGATCAACTGCGTCTGCGGGGTCTGCGACATGTGCACACGCGGCCTGCGCGAGCACTGCCGCTCGCGCACCGTCCTCGGCATCGACGGACGCGACGGCTGCTTCGCCGACCGCTTCACCCTCCCGGTGGAAAACCTCATCCCCGTGCCCGACGCGGTCGACAACGACCACGCGGTCTTCACCGAACCCCTCGCCGCCGCCTGCCAGATCCTCCGCCAGCTCCGCATCGAGGGCACGCCCTACGTCACCGTCCTCGGCGACGGCCGGCTCGGCCTGCTCGTCGCGCAGGTCATGGCCCGCCTCAACGCCTCCGTCCGCGTCATCGGCAAGCACCCCCACAAGCTCGAGCTCTGCACCAAGTGGTCGATCAAGCACCGCCGACTCGATCAGGTCATGTCGCGCAACGATCAGGACATCGTCATCGACTGCACCGGCTCGAGCGAGGGGCTGAAGATCGCGATGGACATGGTCCGCCCGCGCGGCCGCATCGTGCTCAAGACCACCGTCGCCGACCCGGCCGGGATCGACCTGGCCCCGCTGGTGGTCAACGAGGTCGAGGTGATCGGCAGTCGGTGCGGCCCGTTCGGAGAGGCGCTGGCGCTGCTGGCCGGCGGTGAGGTCGACGTCCTCTCGCTGATCACCCGGCGCACGCGCATCGACAAGTCCGTCCAGGCCATGCACAACGCCGCACGGTCCGACGACATCAAGACGCTCATCGAGTTCGATTAGACCAGCCGAAGCTCCGCCAGGCGCGACCGCAGCGCCTCGCTGACCGTCTGTCCCCGGCGGTGCATCATCCGCTCGGCCACCTCGACAAACTTCGTCAACTCGTACCGCCGCTCCTGCCCGTCGGTCAGGAACGCGAACCGCTCGACGAACTTCGGCGCAAACGACGACACCGCCACCATCGCCCCCGTCCGCAAGCAGCTGCCCGTCGTCAGGCGCGTGCCGATCGCCGTCTTGGCGTGATCCCCGATCACCGACCCGAGGAACGGCATGCCCGTGGGCTCCGCCTCGCCGCCGGGATCGATCGCCATCGACACGTCGCCGTACGTGTTCTTCAGGTTGCTCGTCGTCGTGCCCGCCCCGAGATTGACCCACTCCCCGATGTAGCTGTCGCCCACAAAGCCGAAGTGCGCCTTGTTGCTGAAGCCCTGGACGACCGTGCCGCTGACCTCGCCGCCCACCTTGCAGACCGGCCCGATCACCGTGTTGGCGCGGATGTCGCCGTGGCGGATGACCGTGCTGTCCGGACCGACGTAACACGGGCCCTGCAGCGTCGTCATCGATTCGATCTTCGCCCCCGCCGCCAGCAGCACCGCCCCCCCGCCGGTCTCGAAGACCACGTGCGATCCGATCTTCACCCCCTGCTCGGCGTAGACCGCCCCGCCGCCGGTGATCACCACCGTCGGATCGTCGATCGCCAATGGCTCCGCCGCGATCCGCTCGATGTCGCCCGGCAGGTTCGCGTGCGCCTGCTGGATCACCTGCCAGGGCCGCGTGATCAGGTCGATCGTCGCGTCGGTCTCGACCGCCACGCCGTCCGGCAGCGCACAACCCGATGACCAGAACGCCTCGGCTCTGGTTCGATCCAGCCGCGCCATGGCCACCGCGCCGCTCGCGTCGGTCAGGGCCGTGTTGATCTGTTGCAGCGCAGCGGTGTGGATGTGTGACCACCGGCCGTTCACCAGCAGGTACGCCTCGTCATCCGGCAGCGCGTTGACCGGGATGTCCACGCGATCGCGTTGGAGTTCCGCCAGGCAATCGGGCACCAGCAGCCCGCGACTCTCACAATCCATCGACGCCTCGATCCGTTGGCGCGTGGTCAGCGCCCCGGTGCGAAGCTCGAAGCTCGGTCGCAGGTCGCACAGCGGTTCCAGTCGGCCCGCCCCGTCGTCAAAACAGATCAGTGATGCCATGCCCATACTATCGGCCGACGCACCGCCAAAGTCCAACACGCGCCGGCCGATCGTGTACACTCCCGGCATGATTAAAGCGATCGTATTCGATTTCGACGGCGTGCTGGTCGACTCCGAACCCCTGCACTACCGGGCCTTCCTGCGGCTGCTCGAGCCGATGGGCATGGGCTTCGAGTACCGCGACTACCTCGCCGACTACGCCGGTTTCGACGACCGCGACCTGCTGCGCACCGTCTACCATCAACACGACAAGCCCTTGGACGACACCGAGCTGAAAACCCTGATCGACCGGAAAGCCGACGCCTTCGAGCAGATCGTTTCCGAGGGCATCGCCCCCCTGCCCGGCGCCGCCGACTTCGTCCGCCACGCCTCGGCCCGCCTGCCCATCGCCATCGCCAGCGGCGCACTCGCCCGCGACATCGACCTCATCCTCCCCGCCATCGGCGCAGACCTGCCCGAACGCTTCGAGACGATGGTCACCGCCGACCAGGTCACCCGCTCCAAGCCGGACCCCGAGACCTACCGCCTCGCCGCCCAACGCCTCGGCATCGAGCCCGCTCACTGTCTGGCCATCGAAGACACCGACCCCGGCCTCGTCGCCGCCGTCACCGCCGGCATGCGCACCATCGGCCTGCCCAACACCTACCCCGCCGAGGCGCTCGGCCACGCCGAACGCGTTATCGATTCGCTTGAGGGCTTGACCGTTGAGCAGATTCAGTCCTGGTTCGGCTGATCCACCACCGTGACCTCGATCGACTCCGCCGCCTCGCGCGGCAGATTCGCCTCCCGGTCCCCCGCACACACCACCATCGAGCCGAACGGCCCCCGGCTGGACACACGCAACACCGTGTCCAACTGAATCGCCCGCTCCGCTAAATACTGCAACAGCTCCGGGTCCCGATCCGACACACGCCGCACACGCCCGGCCTGTCCCGCGGCCAGCTCGCTCAGTCGCGTCGTGGCGATGTCCGAGATCTTGCCCGACGCGTCCGGGATCGGCGCACCGTGGGGGTCGACCTGCGGATGACCGAGCACCGCGTCGATCCGCTCGATCAGGCGATCGCTCACCGCGTGCTCCAGCCGCTCGGCGTCGGCGTCGACCTGGTCCCACTCAAACCCCAGCACCTTCACCAGGAACAGCTCGATCAGGCGGTGCTTGCGCAGCATGCCGACCGCCAGCGACTCACCGGCCGCCGTCAGCGTCACCCCGTAGTACCGTTCGTGTTCGACCAGCCCCCGCTGCGCCAGCTGCTTGACCATGCCGCTGACCGTGCCCTGCTCCAGCCCCATGCGCTGGGCCAGCGCCTTGGTGCTGGCACGCTCACCGTCACGCGTCAGCTTGTAGATCTGCTTGACGTAGTCTTCCACCGCCCGGCTGTGTCGCATGTCTGTCGTGCTGCCCATCGACACTCCCCCCTTAATCGTCCGACGCCTGCAATCGACGCAGCACCACCGCCCGCTGCGCCGCTGCCATCACGTCGTAATCATCCCACGTCCCCCCGCGCCTCCCCGCCGTGTCGCTTGGCAGCGGGCCGACCCGGCCATCGACCCGGCCGTCCACGCGGCCGGGGATCTGCCGATCGTCAAACGCCACGCTCGGCCGCTGCGGCGTCACGCTGTCCTCCACCGTCAGATAGAACACCGTGTTCGGCGGGATCACCGCGAAGATGTCACCGTCACGCGTGATGCCGTACTGCGACTGGTCGTACGACGCGACGAAGCCCTGGGCGATGTGGATGATCCGCTCCCGGCTGGCCACGTTGTTGGGCTCGGTCCCCGGCGCGATCTGCCGATACAGCCGGCCCGTGCCCGAAGCCGACCGCAGGCCCGGCTCGATCCGTCGCATCGATCTGAGTAACGGGTCGATGTCCTCCACCGTGGGCTCGATCGGTCGCAAACCCAGCTCAGACGGCGTCTGGCCGCGCACCGCGTCACCGGCCCCCAAGAGGCACGCCGCGAACAGCAGGATGGATAGACGGCTCTTCATGACACTATTGTAGCACCGGATACGCCCCACGCGCGCAAATGGTTCTTCGCCGTCAGTCTGCTATCCTGCACGCGATGCCGCTGGGTCTTGCCATTCTGTTTATCGTATCGGCGCTGGTCCTGATCGCTCTGCAGGCGTACATGATCGTCCGTCTGACCATGCGCCCGCCCCGGCGCACCGAGGGCGTCGCCATCGCGCAGGGCTGGCCCATCGATCCCGAGGCGCTCGGTGTCGCGTACGAAGACTGGTCGATCGACGACGACCTGGACACCTGGCTGATCACGGGCGGCGATCCCACCGGCCCCACCGTCATCCTGTCGCACGGCTGGGCCGACTCCCGCATCGGCTCGCTCGGTTGGGTCCCCGTCATCCAGCCCCGTGTGGCCAACCTCATCCTCTACGACCTGCGCGGCCACGGCGACAACCCCCACCCCTACAGCACGCTCGGTCGCGACGAACCCGCCGACCTCCAACGCATCATCGATGCGGTCAACCAACGCCTCGACACGCCCCCCATCGTCCTGCTCGGCGTCTCCCTCGGCGTCGGCATCGCCGTGCAAACCGCGCTCAACAACCCCGACATCCGCGGCGTCATCGCCGACTCGTCGTTTCTCATCCAACCCAACGCCTCCGGCCGCATCGTCGCCCGCATGGGCCTGCCCCGCTGGCCCGCCACCCCGCTGGCCTGGCTGTACATGCGTTG